>BJHK01000005.1:102752-234641 GCA_014192425.1 Planctomycetia bacterium
GGTGCCCGCATCCGCCCTGCGGGAAACTCCCGGCTGGCGGTCGCGACGCTGACGACGTCAGGCCGTCCTCACGACGCCGGGCTCTGGCACCCAGCCGTCGGGGATGACCGCATCCTTCGGCACCACGGCGACGCCGTCGCGAACGGTGAACCGCGGGCAGTCGGCCGTGTCCGTCCAGCCATGATCGTTGGCGATCCGCACCCGGCTGCCGATGCGCACGTTCTTGTCGACGATCGCCCCCTCGATCACGGTCTCGTCGCCGATGCCCAGCGGCGGCAGGCCGCGGGCGGCGTCGTCGGCGAGCCCGTCGATCGATTCATAGAAGTCGTTGCCGAGAATCACCGAGTTGCGGATCACCACGTTTCGGCCGATCCGGCAGCGCAGCCCGATGACGCTGTTCTCGATCACCGCCCCGGCGCCGATCAGGCAGCCGTCGGAGACGAGGCTGTGCCGCACGGCCGCACCGTCGAGCCGCGACGGCGGGAGGAAGCGGCCGCGGGAGTAGATCGGGGCCTCGGCCGAGGCGAACTCGAACGGCGGGGCCGCGCCGGCGAGGTCGAGATTGCACTGGTAGTAGGAGCGGATCGTGCCGATGTCCTCCCAGTAGCCGTCGAACGGATGGAGCTGGACCTTCTTGGCGCGGATCGCCGTGGGAAAAACCTCGCGGCCGAAGTCCTGCGAGTCCGTCTTGGTAAGCAGGTCGAGCAGGCAGTCGCGGTCGAAGAGATAGATCCCCATGCTGGCCATCAGCGACCGTCCCCGGGCGGCGATGCCGTGCCGCTCGATCCACTCGGGCGCCGTCCGCACCATGTCGAGGTCCGCCGTGGTCTGCGGCTTCTCCAGGAAGCCGACGACGCGGCCATCGTCATCCATGCGCATGATGCCCAGCCCCGACGCCGCCTCCTCGTGGACCGGGATGCCGGCGATGGTGACGTCGGCCCGCCGGTCGACGTGGGTGGCGAGCATGTCGGCGTAGTTCATCCGGTACAGCTGGTCGCCGGAGAGAATGAGCACGTGCTTGATGTCGGGCTGCTGCAGATAGCGGATGTTCTGCCGCACGGCGTCGGCCGTTCCCTGGTACCAGCCCGCGTTGTCGAGCGTCTGCTGGGCGGCGAGGATCTCGACGAACCCGCCGCTGAACGGGTCGAAGGTGTAGGTCCGGCGGATGTGCCGATGCAGGCTGACCGAGTTGAACTGCGTCAGCACGTAGATCCGCTGCACGCCGCTGTTGACGCAGTTGGACAGGGGCACGTCGATGATCCGGTACTTGCCGGCGAGCGGCACAGCCGGCTTGGACCGGTCGCGGGTCAACGGGTAGAGACGGGTGCCACGACCGCCCCCGAGAACCAGAGCCAGGACGCGCCGAACAGCCATGGGGAAGAATCCTAGGGGGGGAGCCGCCTTGCCGGTGGGATGCTCATGCTACGGAACTGCCGCCGGACCGCCAAACCCCGCGGGCCGAGGAAGGCGGCTGACGAATGCCTGTCCGCCCCGCCGTCAGCCCGCCGCCGCGCGGGCGATCGCCAGCGCCTCATCGCGGCTGCTGATGCCCCCGTCGAGGTGCATCCGGCGCAGCCGCTTGAGCATGTCGCCAACGGCCGGCCCCCGGGCAATCCCCAGTCCCACGAGGTCGTCGCCCGACACCAGGGGAGGGGGATCGAGCTCGGCGCGGGGCCGGGCGAGCTGCGCCGTCAGCCAGGCGGCTGTCGTGGCCGAACCGAGCCCGCACGCCGCCCGGGCCCGGAGCGTGTCCGTGAGCCGGGGGGCCCGGGGATCTGCGAGCCAGGGCTGCACGGCCGACCAGGGGCGAGCCTGCGCTGCGGCCGCGGACGGAGCCTCGAGGTCGGCGACGGCCGCCGCGAGCCAACCGGCGGCCTTGGCCTCGTGGTTGGAAAGCCGCAACCGGCCGGCCAGCCGCGGCAACACCGCGGCATCGCCCCCGGCGAGGATCGCCAGGGCGATCGGTAGATCGGGCTCGTCCACCGCGTCCAGAACGCGGGCTGCCTGGGTCATGGCCCCGCCCGGACCGGCCCCGGAGGCGAACTCCGGGAGGATCACCGCGGCCAGGCCGGTTTCCGCGAGCAGTTCCAGGGCCCGGCGGCGTCCGGGCCGGGAAACCATGCTCCGCAGTTCGGCGGCGATTCGCTCGGGACTGACCGTGGCAACGAGCCGGGCCATCCGCTCGATGGCGGCCCGCGTCTCGGTCTCGAGGACGAACCCGAAGAACGCCGCGAACCGGACGGCCCGCAGCATGCGCAGGTGATCCTCCCCGAATCGCAGCCCCGGCTGCCCGATCGCCCGGACGATGCCAGCCGTCAGATCGTCCCGGCCGCCGACGAAATCGTGGATCTCCCCCGACAATGGATCCAAAAACAGGCCGTTGATCGTAAAGTCACGCCGCAGGGCGTCCTCGCGGGCCGAGCAGAACGTCACGCCCGCTGGATGGCGGCCGTCGGTATAGGGTGCGTCGGCCCGGAACGTCGCCACCTCGACCTGCCCGGCCACCTTTGGCCCGAGCACGGTGATCACACCGAACGCGGCCCCCACGGCGAGCGTCCGGCGGCGTCCGAACAGGTCCCGGACCTCCTCCGGCCGGGCGGCCGTCGCGACGTCGTAATCGGCCGGCGTCCGCCCCAGCAGGTCATCCCTCACGCACCCCCCGGCCCAGTAGGTCTCGTGACCGGACCGCTGCAGGCGGTCGACGACCGCGACGGCGAAGTCACGGGCCCGGGCGGGGTCGGAAAAAGTGGTGGCCATGACGGAGGGGAACCGTTGACGGGCAGCCCGACAGACCGATACTATTCCATAAGACCTGGGGACGTCGATCGGGGCATCTTTTCATTTTTTCGATCTCCCGGCACGAGTCCCTTGGATTTGTTCATTTTTCATTTCTTCATCTCGTAGCCCGCAAGGGTGGAGGTCTTCCATGCAAGCGTTTGCTGACAACTCGAAACGACGAGGGTTCACCCTCATCGAACTGCTCGTCGTGATCGCGATCATCGCCGTGCTCATGGGCCTGGTGCTCTCCGGAGTGCAGGCGGCCCGCGAAACCGCCCGGCGAATCTCCTGCGGTAACAATTTGAAGCAGATCGGCACAGCGATCCAGTTGTTCGGCGACTCCAATCAGAGGAACGGCGACTCGTATTTTCCGGCGATTGCCAGCGTTACCACGACTGGGAGCAGCAATGGACAAATCGGATTCAGCTGGCTGGCCCAATCGCTGGACTACCTCGAACAGAAGCCTCTGGCAGCCGCTCTTATCGGAGCGACCGGTCAGAGGATCAGTTCCGGAACGGTTGGAACCAGCGGCGCGAATGCAACCGGCGCGAAGCTTGCCTTCGCCCTGTGCCCGAGCTACGGCGGACAACTGCCGACTACCCAGACCGACTGGATCAGCAACTACCGGGCGAACGCGGGCGTGCACGCGAGTGGCACCTATTCGGACACGCCGAGCGCTACGACCGGGCCCGGCGGCCTCGCGTTCCGGCAGCTCAAGACCGGTGACTACACCGACGGGTTAAGCAATACGGTCTGGGTTTCGGAAAGCCGTCAGCAACCCGTGTCCGGCTCTGCTTCCCCTTGCCGCTGGGCCTACGGTGAGCTGTGGCACATGGCGGCCACGAGCGGCACGTTGACCAACAGCCTCTGGGCTGGCAGCGGCAACCTGCTGACGCGGATGACCGGAACGTTCAACGATACGAACCAACCGGCTGACTTCTTGATTTCGAATGCCACCAACAGCCTCACGAACAGCGTCTCGCTCAAGTGGGGGCCGTCGTCCTACCACAGCGGCCGCCTCATCATGCACGTGTTTGGTGACGGTCGCACGGCGCCGATTTCCGCCGACGTCGATCCCGGCACCTACAACGCCCTCAACACGCGAGCCAGCGCCGACATCGTCGGTGAGTATTGATGCCGGGCCGGCCACGAGCCGGCTGCGGTGAAATCAGGGGGCGGCCGGCGATCGACTCGCCGGCCGCCTTTTTTGATCCTCGCTCGTTGTCCCTCCAGCGGAGACCGACCATGCCCGATACCGACGCATCCCCGCCGCTCGAGATCCCGGCGGCCGACGCGGCCCGACTGCTCCGTCAGCCGACCGCCGTTGGCAGCCCGCTCCTCCTCGACTGCCGGACGCCCGAGGAACACGCCACCGCGCGGATCGCCGGGGCGCTGCTCATCCCGATGCAGGAACTGACCGACCGGCTCGCCGAACTGGAGGCCTTCCGGCAGGCGACGGTCGTCGTCCACTGCCACCACGGGATGCGGAGCCTGAAGGTGGCCCGCTGGCTGCGCGACCAGGGGTTTTCGCGGGCCGTCAGCATGCAGGGGGGCATCGAGGCCTGGAGCATGGAGATCGACCCCTCCGTGCCCCGCTACTGAACTGGATTTTCGTCCCCGGCGAGCGGCTGGTATCCTCTTCCCGTGGCGGCCACCCGCGCCAATGCGGGGTGAGTCTCGGCCGCAGCCCCCTTCTGGAACCGTCCTCACGAGGAGCACCCGATGAGCGATTCGAACGTTCGTGCCGGCATTTCGCGCCGGGAGGCGATCAGGGCCACGAGCCTCGCCGGGGCGGCTCTCGCCGGCATGCGCGGCGTGCACGGCCAGACCGGTTCGTCCGACGTGATCCGCGTCGGTGCCATCGGCGTCGGCGGCCGGGGCCGCGGCGCCCTCGTGCAGGCCCTGTCGGTGCCGGGCTCGGCCACGAAACTCACGGCCCTGGCCGACATCAGGTCCGACAACATCACCCGCACGCTCCAGGCGGTCGAGCAGCTCGACAAGTCCAAGATCGACTGCCCTGCGGATCGCCGCTACGAGGGATTCGACGGCTACCAGCAGGTGCTGGAGCACTGCGATCTCGTCGTCATCGCGGCCCCGCCCGCTTTCCGTCCCGCCCACTTCGCTGCGGCCGTCAAGGCCGGCAAGCACGTGTTCATGGAGAAGCCGATCAGCATCGACGCCGCCGGCACGCGGGTCTGCCTGGCGGCAGCCAAGGTGGCCGACGAGAAGAAACTCAAGGTGGTCGTCGGCCTGCAGCGGCACTACGAGGAGCGGTACCGACAGACGCTGGCCCGCGTTCGTGAAGGCCTCGCCGGGGACCTCGTCAGCGGCCAGGTCTACTGGAACGGCGACCGGCCGTGGTGGAAGGCCCGCAAGCCCGGCCAGACCGAGCTCCAGTACCAGATCCACAACTGGGGCCACTTCCTCTGGCTGTGCGGCGACCACATCGTCGAGCAGCACGTCCACAACATCGACGTCGCCAACTGGTTTCTGGGCATGCTGCCCATCGACGCCTACGGGCTGGGCGGGCTGCAAAACCGCGATCCCTCCAAGCCGACGCAGATCTACGACCACCACGCGGTCACATTCTCCTACCCCGGTGGCGTGAAGATCGTCAGCGAATGCCGGCAGTTTCCCGGCGGCGAGGGCAAGGTGACGGAGGAATTCCAGGGCACCAAGGGCATCGTCCGCATCGGTGAGATCACCGACTACAAGGGGAACGTGCTCTGGAAGTACGACGGGCCGAAGCGCGATCCCTACCAAGTCGAGCACGACGAACTGCAGGCCGCGATCCGCAACGACACGCCGCTCAACAACGCCCACTACGGGGCGACGTCGAGCTTCACGGCCGTGCTCGGCCGCTACGCCAGCTACAGCGGCAGGCGGGTGGAGTACGACAAAGTCATCACCCTCGACGACGACCTCGTCCCCGGCAACCTGTCCTGGGAGACGACCGCCCCCGTGCAGCCGGAAGAGAACGGCCAGTACCCGATCGTCATGCCCGGCTCCTTCAAGATGCCCCAGGCGATCAAGCAGCCCGTCTCATGATCATCGGCATCCCCCGGGAGACCAAGCGGGACGAGTACCGCGTGTCCCTCCTGCCTGTCGGGTCCGAGGAACTCGTCCGCGCGGGGCATGTCGTGCTCGTCGAGCGCGGAGCCGGGGCCGGATCGGGACTCGGCGATGAGCTCTATGCCGGCTGCGGCGCCACGCTCGTCGACACGGCCGCCGAGGTCTTCGCCCGGGCCGATCTGGTCGTCAAGGTGAAAGAGCCGCAGCCGCCGGAACTGAAACTCATCCGGCCCGGCCAGGCGGTGTTCACCTACTTCCACTTCGCCGCCGACCGGGGCCTGACCGAGGGCTTCCTGGCGACGGGGGCGACCGCCATCGCCTATGAGACGCTGCGGGACGACCGCGGCCGGCTCCCCCTGCTCGTGCCGATGAGCGAGGTGGCGGGGCGGATGAGCATCCAGGAGGGAGCGAAATATCTCGAAAAGCCGCAGATGGGCCGCGGCATCCTCCTCGGCGGCGTCCCGGGCGTAGCCCCGGCGCACGTCACCGTGCTCGGTGCCGGCACAGTCGGTGCCAACGCCGCCAAGGTGGCGGCCGGCTTCGGTGCCAACGTCGGCCTCCTCGACACGAACCTGGAGCGGCTCCGCTACCTCGACGACGTCACGCCGCCGAACATCGACTGCCTGTTCTCCGACCGGCACACGATCCGCGACCAGATCCGCCGCGCCGATCTCGTCATCGGCAGCGTGCTTATTCCGGGGGCACGCGCGCCGCACCTCATCGAGCGCGAGGATCTGGCCCTGATGAAGCCGGGGGCCGTGATCATCGACGTGGCGATCGACCAGGGGGGCTGCGTGGCCACGAGCCGGCCGACGACGCATGCCGCCCCGACGTTCGTCGTGGACGACGTGGTGCACTACTGCGTCACGAACATGCCGGGGGCCGTCGGCCGGACGAGCACCTACGCCCTGTGCAACGCCACGCTTCCCTACGTCCTCGACCTGGCAACGCGGGGCGTCGATGCGGCACTGGCCGCCAGCCCGGCGATCCGCTCCGCGATCAACGCGTACCGCGGCGAACTCGTCCACCCGGCGGTGGCCGCGGCCTTCGGGCTCCCCTGCCGCCCCCTTCCCGCCTGACGGGCCCTGCCACCCACCGGATACCGCGCTCCCATGCCATCGGCCCCCCCCGTTGCCGTGCGCTGGACCGACGGCGCCACCGGTCACCTCGAGCTTCTCGACCAGACGCTGCTGCCGGGGCGGATCGTCTGGCTTCCCTGCCGCGACGTCGAGACCGTGGTAGAGGCGATCCAGAGCCTGCGGGTGCGCGGGGCTCCCGCCATCGGCATCGCCGGAGCCTACGGATTGGTCATCGCGGCCGGCGAGGCCGTGCGCGCCGGCCTCGGGCCGGCCGCCACCCGGGAGCATCTGCGTGTGCGGGCCGCGCGGCTCGCCGCGGCCCGGCCGACGGCCGTCAATCTTCGCTGGGCGGTGGAACGGACGGCGGCGGTGCTGGAACGCTGTCCGCCCGACGCGGGTCCGCTCCCGCTGGCAGAAGCATTGCTGGCGGAGGCCCGGGCGATCCACGAGGAGGATGCCCGGCTGTGTGCCGCGATCGGCCGTCACGGCGCCGCGCTCCTGGCCGACGGCGGCGTGCTCACGCACTGCAACACCGGCGGCCTGGCGACGGGGGGCGACGGCACGGCGCTGGCGGTGATCACGACCGCCTGGGAGCAGGGGCGGCGGCTCGAGGTCTTCGCCGACGAGACACGGCCGCTGTTCCAGGGGGCGCGGCTCACGGCCTGGGAGCTCGTGCAGCGTGGCATCCCGGTGACGGTCCTCGTCGATGCCGCCGCCGGGCAGCTCCTGCGCAGCGGCCGGGTGAACGCGTGCATCGTCGGTGCCGACCGGATCACGGCCCGCGGTGACGTCGCCAACAAGATCGGCACCTACCCGCTGGCGATCCTCGCCCGCGCCCACGGCGTGCCCTTCTACGTCGCCGCGCCGTCGAGCACCTTCGACTTGTCGCTCGACGACGGCGCCGACATCCCCATCGAGGAGCGTGGGGCGGCCGAGGTCCTCCGGCCGCTGGGCGTGCCGGCCGCCCCGGAGGGCGCCCGGGCCTACAACCCCGCCTTCGACGTCACGCCCGCGCATCTCGTCAGCGGCATCGTCACGGAGCGCGGCGTGATCAGCCCGGTGACCCCGGAGCGGATCCGCGCGATGCTCGACGGGTGAGCCGAATCGGGGACGGGAGCGGATTTCCAAGGGAAATCCGCTCCCGTCCCCAATTTCCCACGTAGACTGCTGGCATACCGCAATGAAGCCCGCCCCCCGCAGCACCGCTCCCATCCCGCAGGTCGTGATCGTCGGCCGCCCCAACGTCGGCAAGTCGACGCTCTTCAACTGGCTCATCGAGAAGCGGATCGCCATCGAGGATCCGACCGCCGGCGTGACCCGGGACCGGCTCGTGCAGCGAATCGTACTCGACGACCGGGTGATCGACCTCGTCGACACCGGCGGCATGGGCTTTGACGATCCCGACGGGCTGACGGCCCAGATCGACGCCCAGATCCAGGCCGGCCTCGGCCGCGCGGCGCTGGTGCTGCTCGTCGTCGACGTCCGCTCCGGCCCGCTTCCCGCCGACGTCGAGGTGGCCCGCCGGGTGCGCCGCACCGGCGCCCCGGTGCTGCTGGTCGCCAACAAGGCCGATGATCCCCGGCTCGATCCGCAGGCCCACGATTTCTCCGCGCTCGGCTTCGGCCCGCCGCTCGTCGTCAGTGCCAAGCAGCACCGCAACCGCGGGCCGCTCGTCGACGCGATCCTCGAGCGGTTGCCCGAGGCGGCGGACGCGGCCCCGGACGAGATCGACACGCCCGAGATGAAGCTGGCGATCGTCGGCCGGCGCAACGTCGGCAAGAGCAGCTTCGTCAACGCCCTCGCCCGCGAGGAGCGGGTGATCACCAGTCCCGTCGCCGGCACCACCCGCGACAGCGTCGACGTCCGCTTCGAGGTCGACGGCCACGGCTTCCTGGCGATCGACACGCCGGGGCTGCGGCGCACGCGCAGCCGGACCACCGACCTCGACTTCTACTCCACCCACCGGGCGCAGCGGAGCATCCGCCGGGCCGACGTCGTGCTCCTGTTCTTCGACGCCACGGAGCCGGTCGGCAGGGTCGACAAGCAGCTCGCCGAGACGATCACCGAGGAGGCCAAGCCGGTGGTGTTCGTGGTCAACAAGTGGGACCTGTACGCCGACGAGGTGGCCCGGCGCGAGTGGGTGGAGTACCTGCGCGAGCAGTTCCGGATGATGCCCTGGGCGCCGATCGCCTTCACGACCGCGACCAAGGGGCGCAAGGCCAAGGAGGTGATCGACGTCGCCCAGCGGCTCTTCCGCCAGAGCCGGACCCGCGTTCCGACCGCCCGGCTCAACACGGTGCTCCGCGACGCGGTCGAGGCCAACCAGCCCCCCGCCGATGCCCGGGGCCGGCCGGTTCGGCTCTTCTACGCCACGCAGGTCGAGGAGGCCCCGCCGACGATCGTGATCTCGACGAGCGCTCCGCGCAGCGTCTCGGAGACCTACCAGCGCTACCTGCACAACGCATTCAGGAAGGCACTCCCCTACCACGAGGTGCCGATCAGGATTCTCCTCCGCGGGCGGACGACGGCCGCCGCTCAGGCGGACTGACGCCGCGGCCAGCGGACACCTGCTCGACCCGCCGCACGAGTGCCGGCGTGAACGGCACCGCGTCCGAGAGCAGGTCGGGGGCGGCCGTCGTCTCCGGCACGAGCGCCGCCACGATCGCGGCTGCGAGCCGGTCGATTCCCTGGCCCGTGGCCGCGGAGGTCACGACGGCGGTCTGAGTCCCGACCGCCGGGGCGGCGGTCAGGTCCCCGCCCGCCGCGGTCGCCGGAGCGCAGCGGTCGGCCCGCAGGTCGGCCTTCGCGAGCACGTCGATCACGGGCGGCACTCCGGCCCCGACAGCCGCGCCGGCGCTGCCGCCGCAGGCCGACGAATCGCCCGCCGCCGCATCCGTTTTGCCCGGCGCCGTCACCCGGAGGATGAGGTCGACCTCCGCCTGCACTGCCAGCGCCCGGCCGATCCCGGCCCGCTCCGCGCCAGCGGCGGCTTCAACAGGCCGCAGCCCCGCCGTGTCGACCAGTTCGACCTCCCAGCCATCGAGCACGATCCGGGTGGCGACGAGGTCCCGCGTCGTGCCGGGCACGGCGGAGACGATGCTCCGGGCATGGCCGGCGAGGGCGTTCACGAGGCTGCTCTTTCCGGCATTCACCGGGCCGACGACCGCCACCCGCCACGGCGTCGTCAGCCGCAGCCCGACCCGGCTTGCCTGCAGCAGGCGGTCGCAGGCCGCCGCCACGGCCCGATCGTCGCCGGCCGCCCGCAGGCCGACGATCCGGCCGAGCTCGCGGTCCAGGGCGCCGGCGATCTGCCTGCCGAGAATCCGTGCGGCCCGCGGCCCGCCGGCCCGGCAGATGGCGATCCGCGCCAGGTCGGCGGCAGTCACGCCGTGCCCGCCACTGTGCAGCCACGCCTCCCATGAAACCAGCGCGGCGCCGCGGTCGACGAGGCTTCCGATGATCGCCTGCGGCGCGGCGCGGCCGCCGTGGCAGTGGACTTCACAGCGGTTCGCGGCCAGCCGGGCGACCACGACATCCTCTCCCGTCTCGGCGCCCGGGCCCCGCCAGCGGCCGAAGCAGATCGCGCCGTCGGGACGTTCCGCCACCCGGCCGCCGACGGGATCAAACACCGCATCCACCATGCTGGCAGCCCCGGGGCCGGCCAGACCCACGACGGCAAGCGCGCCCCTGCCGACGGGCGTCAGCACAGCGACCTCCACTGCCGTCGTCGGATAGAATCGGGTCACGGGTCCTCACCCTGCTCCGGAGAAACAACGATGGCGGACTGGATCGAACCCGGCACAAAGGCACCCGACTTCACGCTGCTCGCGCACGATGGCACGAGGTTGAAATTCTCCAGCCTGCGCGGCCAGCCCGTCGTCCTGTATTTCTATCCGAAGGACGACACGCCGGGCTGCACCCGGGAGGCCTGCGGGTTCCGCGACGCCCGCGCTCCCCTGGCGAAGGCCGGGGCCGTCGTGCTGGGCGTGAGTCCGGACCTGCCGCCGAGCCACGAGACGTTCCGGGCGAAGTACCGGTTGTCGTTCACGCTCCTCTCCGATCCCGACCATGTGGTGGCGGAGAAGTACGGCGCCTGGCGGGAAAAGACGTTGTACGGCAAGAAGTCGCTCGGCATCGTCCGCAGCACCTACCTCATCGACGCGGCGGGAAAGGTGGCCCGGGTGTTCAAGGCGGTCCGTCCCGACGGGCACGCCGACAAGGTCCTGGCGGCCCTCGCCGAACTCGGGGCCTGAACGGGGCGGCGCCGGGGCTCCGGCCGCGACCCACGGTCGGCGCCGTCACGACCCGCACGCCGGGTACGGTCGGCACCCGACGACGTCGACGGCCACGGCCGGGCGCCGGCCCCGCCGTCGAGACGGTGCATACTTGAAGGCTTTCACCGTCCTCCCGCCGCATCGATCAGGCCCCTCGTTCCAAGCACCATGGAGAATTTCCTCGCCCGCTGTTCCGTCCTCGCCATCATCGGTGGCGGGTTCGTGGCCACGGGCGATCTGGCCGACGTCATGCGCCGCGGCAGGCACCTCGTCGAGGCCGTCGACGTGCCCGCCGCCCCGGCCGACGATGCCGCGGCGTCCGCCGGCGCGTCGGCCCCGCCCGCTGCCGCCCCCCGGGCAGCGCCCCCGCCCCGCCCGGCTGCTGCTCCGCCGGCGCCCGCGCCGACCGTCGCCGCTCCGGCTGACGATGGCCGCCAGCCCGTCGACCATCGACCGCCGGCGAACGGGCCCGACCGGATCGAGGTCGCGGGCCTGCGGGCCGGCGACCGCATCACCGTCTGGATACGGACCGCTGCGATCGGGCCGCCCCTGCGGATCGTCTGCGACGTGATCGATCCGACCGGGGGCGAGCTGCTCGTGCACGGCGGCACCGCCGGCCCACCGGCCCGCGCGACGACGCTCGCCGCGTCCGGCCGGCCGACAGGCTCCCTCGTCCGTGGCACCGCGATCCGGTTGTTGCGGATCGGCCCGGGAGGCTCGGCATCCTCCGAGCCGCTTGCCGAGGGCACGATCGTCGCCCTGGCCCGCGGCCACTAGCCCCTCACGACGAGGCCGGCATCGAGCCCGCGGTTCAGGCGTCCTCGTGCGCGGCCTCGGCTTCCTCGCGCTCCCGCGACCAGCCGACCCGCTTCATCGACAGCCCGATCTTCCGCTCCTCGACGTCGACCCGCAGGATCTTGACCTCGATCTGGTCGCCGACCTTCACCACCTCCTCGGCGTTCTCCACCTTGTCGTCGGAGATCTCCGAGATGTGGAGCAGGCCCTCGAGGCCGTCCTCGAGCCCGACGAAGACGCCGAAGTTGGTGATCTTCGTCACCGTCCCCTTGACGACGTCAGCCGACTTGTAGCGGCCGGGGATGTCGGTCGTCCACGGGTCGTCGGCCATCTGCTTGAGTCCGAGGGCGATCCGGCGGCGCTGCTGGTCGACCGAGAGCACCTTGCACTCGACCTCCTGCCCCTTCTCGAGCATCTCGCTGGGGTGGGTGACCTTCCGGGTCCAGGACATGTCGGTGACGTGGAGCAGACCGTCGATGCCGTCGTCGATCTCGACGAACGCGCCGTAGTTGGTGAGGTTCCGGACCACGCCCTTGACGAGCGCCCCGGGCGGGTAGTCCGCAGCCACCTTCTCCCAGGGATTCTGCTGGGTCTGCTTCATGCCCAGCGAGATTTCCTGCTTCTCCTTGTTGATCGCCAGCACCACCACCTCCACCTCATCGCCCGGCTTGACGAGTTCGCTGGGGTGGCTGACCCGCTTCGTCCAACTCATCTCGCTGATGTGGACGAGCCCCTCGACGCCGTCCTCGAGTTTCACGAAGGCGCCGTAGCTCATCACGTTGACGACCGTGCCCTTGCAGACCGTGCCGACCGGGTACTTGTCGGCAACCTTGGCCCATGGGCTGGCCGTCCGCTGCTTCATGCCGAGGGCGATCTTCTCCCGATCGCGGTCGATGTGCAGCACCTGGACTTCGATCTCCTGGTCGATCTGCACCATCTCGCTGGGGTGTCCGATCCGGGCCCAGCTCATGTCGGTGATGTGGAGCAGGCCGTCGATGCCGCCAAGGTCGACGAAGGCGCCGAAGTCGGCGATGTTCTTGACGATGCCGCGGCGGACCTGGCCCACCTCCAGCGTCTCCATGAGTTGCTTCTTCCGCTCGGCCCGCTCCTGCTCGATGAGCGCCCGCCGGGAGACGACGATGTTTCGCCGGGCCTCGTCGATCTTGAGCACGAGGCACTGGATGCAGCGGCCGCAGTAGTCACCGATGTCGGCCGGCCGGCGGATGTCGACCTGGCTCGCGGGCAGGAAGACGTTGACGCCCGAGATGTCGACGAGCAGGCCGCCCTTGATCTTGCGGGTGACGAAGCCGGTGACGACGTCGTTCTCGTGGACGCTCTCCATGACGCGGAGCCAGTCCTCGATTCGCCGCGCCTTCCGCTTCGAGAGCGTGATCAGGCCGCGCTGCTCCTCGAGGCTGCCGTCCTCGAACTCCTCGAGCAGCACCTTGACGATGTCGCCGATCTGCGGCGGCGGCTCCGACTCTTCCCACTCGTTCCGCGGGATGTGGCCTTCGCTCTTGTACCCGACGTCCACGAGGACGAACTCGTCGTCCACGCGGAGCACCCGCCCTTCGAGCACCGCGTTCACCGCCAGGGTGGCCGTCCCAACCGAGTAGCCTTCTTCGGCCGTTCCGGCCATCGCCTCTTCGATTTGCTGTTCGAGTTCGTCGCCGATTTCCAGTTCGCGGATGAGGTTGCGGTTGACCATGCTGTGGGGTGCGGGGGGGCTGTTGGGGGTGTCGGGGGAAGGTCTGCGGGCCACGGTTCGGAAGCCCCGGAGTGTAACAGCCCATGCAGGGCCTCACAATCGAGCGTTTTCCCCCCGCCCCCCCAGGCTTCGTGGCCGGGGCCGAGGGGCGCGGCTTCGGCCCGGCCGACCCGGCGGCCGATGCTCAGCGAGAGGATCGTGGAGGGTGCCCGATGCGTCGCCAACTGCTCCTGCTCGCCGCCTGCCTGTGCCTCGGACCGCAGACGGTTCGCGGCCAGTTCCTCGACACGCCGGCGGCCCCCGGCGGACCCGGCCTCGGCGAGGTGGCCACCCAGCGCTACCGCGTGGGCGTCGTCGTCACGGCGCAGGGGGGGCCGTGCTCAGGCATCTACGCCACCCTGCCGGTTCCGGACGACTGGCCGGAGCAGCGCGTGAAGATCGTCGAGGAGAAGGTGTCGCCCGAGGTGCGGTCGGTCCGCTACCGGACGCTCGCCGGCGGCATGAAGCAGATGGTCGTCGAGATCCCCGACATCCCCGCGGGCCGGCAGGCCCAGGTGATCGTCACCTTCGCCCTCGACCGGGCGGCGATCACCCTCCCTCCGGCCACCGATGGGCTGCGAATTCCCGCCAAGCCCGACAAGACCCTGAAGTCGTTCCTCGCGCCGAGCCCGTACATCGAGTCCCGGCATCCGAAGATCGTCGCCCTCGCCAGGGAGTCGGGCCAAGGGCTCGACGGGTGGCGAAAGGTGGAGGCGATCTACGACGCGGTTCGGGAAAAGGTGGAGTACCGCAACGGCGAGCTCAAGGGCGCCGCACGGGCTCTCGCCGACGGCTGGGGTGACTGCGAGGAACTGACCTGCCTGTTCATCGCGGCGGCGCGGGCCGAGGGCATCCCCGCCCGCACTGTCTGGGTCGAGGGGCACTGCTATCCGGAGTTCTACCTCGTGAACGAGGCGGGCAGCGGCTGGTGGTTTCCCTGCCAGGCCGCCGGCAACCGGGCCTTCGGCGCGATGCCCGACCGGCTGCCGATCCTGCAGAAGGGGGACAACTTCCGCGACCCGGATCGGCCCGGCAAGCCGCTCCGCTACGTGTCGGAATTCCTCAAGGGTGCGATGACCGAGGGGAGCGGCGTTCCCGACGTCAAGTGGATCCGTGAGGGGGCCTGACCGGCGCCGTCACTCCGCCCCGGCGAGGACCTCGTCGCCGATCGGCCGGCCGAACTGGTCGCGGGCCACCGGCGTGAACCAGCGAGGCACGATCGGCAGGCCGGCCGCCCGCCAGGCCGCATCGACGCGGTCCCCCGCCAGCCGCACGATCTTCTCGCGGCCCCGGCCGGTCAGCGTCGAGCGATCGGCCCACGGCGTCACCGGGCCGTCGAAGCCGGCAGCCTTGGCGTGCGCGAGCACGGCGGCCGAGTCGATCACCCCGGTTTCACCCGGCATGAGCCGCTGACCATGCACGAGTTCCCCGACCTCGGTGCCCCGCGGTGCGTCGGAGAGCCGCACTTCCACGAGCCGTTCCCGCGGCGTCTTCTCGATCACGGCCGCCGATTCACCGGCCACGTGCAGGGCCCAGGCGTCGGCCACGGCGCCGACCCGCTCATGCGCCACGGCCACGAGGCCGAGCAGGCTCTCGTAGGTGTGGATGAACTGGTTCGCCTTCCCCTCGCGGGCCTCGGCCTCGGGGGTGACGGCGAGGCCGAGCATGATCCCGCGAGCGGCCAGGAGGTCGCCGATGGCGTGCAGGCGGGTGCGGTGGAGCTCGAAAAAATCCTTGAACGAGTGCTCGTCCGATGCCGGGTCGATCGTCGTCACGGCCCGGAAGGCCTCGGTCGCCTCGGCGAGCTCCAGCCGCCTCGGCAGCGCCTGCATGTCCTGCTCGAACGACTTGTCGTCGGCGGAGAGCCGCACCGGCAGTTGGAACACCCCCGGTTTGAGCCGCGCGCTCACCATCAGCCGCCGCGCATGGGGGACTCCGAAAGCGTCGGCCTGCTGCTGGAAGTCGAGGATGTCGATGTCCATCGCGTCGAAGCCGAAGGAGAGCGCCAGTTCAATGAGTTCGCTGGGGCGGCCCGACAGGGGAAGACCGATGGTGCTGAGGTTGCGGAACATGCGGCGCTGAGACTCCTGAAACGCGACGAACCGGGGACACGACCGAGAGGAAGAGTATGCCCGAAGCGGCGCGCCGCCGAAAGGGGCGGCCGGGAACGCCCCCCGACGCCTTCCCGGGGCATGGTTGAATGTAGGATGAGGGGCTGGGCACCCGCATTCCAGTCACCAGCATTCCCGACCACCGCTTCTTCCCGAGGACCGCGGCACGCGGCCGGCACCCCATGACCATCGTCGAGGCCGTCGTGCTGGGAGTCGTGCAGGGCCTGACGGAATTCCTTCCCGTGTCGAGTACGGCGCACCTGCGAATCCTCCCCGCCCTCGTGGGCTGGAGCGACCCCGGCGCCGGATTTTCCGCGGTCATCCAGTGCGGCACGCTCGTCGCGGTGCTGGCCGCGATGCGCCGCGACGTGGCCGGGCTTGCCACCGGTCTCGTCGCCGGGCTACGCAACGGGCGGCCGCTGGCGGATCCCGAGTCGCGGGCGGCGATCCTCATCGTGCTTGGCACCCTGCCGATCGTGATCGCCGGCTTCCTCGCCCGCGACCTGATCCGGACGAGGCTGCGCGACCTGCACGTGGTGACCGCGGCCCTGCTCGTCGCCACGGCGCTGATGGCCGTCGCGGAACTCGCCGCGGCGTGGCGGGCCCGACGCGGCCGGACGGGCCGCGACGGCCTGGCGGGGGTCCGGCTGACGGACGGGATCGTGATGGGGTTCGCCCAGGCGCTGGCCCTCGTACCCGGCACGTCGCGCAGCGGCGTCACGATCTCCTCCGGCATGCTCGCCGGACTCGATCGCGCGACCGCCGCCCGGTTCTCCTTTCTACTCTCGCTCCCCGCGGTCGCCGCGGCGGGCCTGTTGGAGGCCTGGCAGCAGCGCCGCGAGATCTTCGGCACGCCGGCGGACGCCAGCGCCGCGCTGATCGGCACGCTGGCGGCGTGCGTCGTCGGCTACGCCTCGATCCGCTGGCTGCTGCGGCTGCTCACCAGCCACACGCTCTGGCCCTTCATCCTCTACCGGATCGCGGTCGCCGCCCTGCTCGCCTGGTCGCTGCAGGCCGGCCTCGTGCCCGCTGCCGGCTGAGAACGCCCGTCGTCACATCCCATGCACGCCATCCCTCACCCATCTGTGCCCCCCTCCCCGGCCGGTTCCCGGCAGCCCGCCGACGGCCGTGGCCGCCGGCTCGACCTGCTGGCAGCCGGGTTGCTCGGCGTCACGATGGCGGGGTGGTGCGGCCGCTGGCACTGGATCCCCGAACTCGCCGGCCACTTCAGCTGGTACTGGCTGTGCAGCGCGACGGCCGGACTCGTCGCAGCGCTCGTCATCGGTCGCCGGCGGGCCCTGCTCCCCCTCGTCGCGGCGCTGGCGCTCAATGCCTGGCCACTCGCCCCCTACTGGCTGCCCGTGGCGGGGCCAGGGGCCGCCGGCTCGGCCCGCGCCGCGGCCGGCGCGGATGCCGCTCCGACGGGCAGCGTCTCGATCGTCTCGCTCAACCTCCTCGCCTCGAACCGGAACGTGGACCGCGTCGTCGCGTACCTCCGGGACCGCAACGCCGACCTCGTCGGCCTCCTCGAAGTCGATGACTTCTGGGCACACGCGATCGCCGGCCTCGCCGATCGCTACCCGCACCGGCTCGTCGTGCCCCGGGACGACAACTTCGGCATCGCCCTCCTCTCCCGGCTGCCGCTCGACGCGGTGCGCGAAGCCGAGTTCGGCGGGGCGACCGTGCCGACCATCGTCGCCGACGTCCGCCATCCCGGCGGCGACTTCACCTTCATCGCCACCCATCCCCTGTCGCCGATCCGTGCCGACTGGTCGAGGCTGCGCGATGCACAGCTCCGGGCGATCGCCGACTTCGTCGCGGCCGCGGACCGCCCGTGCATCGTCGCCGGCGACTTCAATGCCACGCCGTGGTCCCCCATCGGCCGGGAGTTCGCGGCCCGCAGCGGTCTCTGCGACACGGCCCTCGGCCGCGGCCTGCAGGCGACGTGGAACGCCAGGGTGTGGATGCCGCGGATTCCGATCGACCACGTCTACGCGCCGGCCCGCACCACGGTCGTCCGCCGCGGCATCGGCCCCGACGTCGGTTCCGACCACCTTCCGGTCGAGGCTGAGATCGTCCTGCCCTGAAAAACAGGGTGCGGGAGCGAATGTCGCTCCGCGACATCCGCTCCCGTCCCCTATTTTCCCTGCAGCGTCGCCAGGTCCATCCCCAGCCGCTTGAGCTTCTTGTAGAGCGTCGTCCGGTTGATGCCCAGCGAGCGGGCCGCCTCGTCCCGGCGCCAGCCGCAGCGCTCGAGCGCCTCGAGGATCAGCCGCCGCTCCGGCGCGGCGAGCGCCTGCTTCAGGGCTGCGGCCTGGGCCGGCCCGTCGGCCGCGGCACAGTCCCTCCCGGTGCCGATCACCGCGGGGGGCAGATCGGCGACCTCCAGGAGCCGGCCCCGGCCGAGGAACACGCCGCGTTCGATGGCGTGCTCGAGTTCCCGGACATTGCCCGGCCACGCATGCCGGCAGAGGGCGTCGACCGCCGCCGGCGCGATCCCCGCCACGTCGCGGCCGGCCTTCGCCGCCGCGGTGCGCAGGAAGTGGTCGGCGAGCAGCGGGATGTCGGTCGCCCGGTCGCGCAGGCTCGGCATCTCCAGTACCACCACGTTGATCCGCCAGAACAGGTCGCCGCGAAACCTGCCCGCCGCCACGAGCCCGGCGAGATCCTCGTGCGTGGCGAGGATCACGCGGGCATCGACGGCGAGCGTCCGCGAGCCGCCGACCGGCTCGAACTGCATGTCCTGCAGGACGCGCAGCATCTTGACCTGCAGCGCCGGCGAGGCGGTCGCGATCTCGTCGAGAAAGATCGTGCCCCCGTCGGCGAGGAGGAACTTCCCGTCGCGATCGCCGGCCGCCCCGGTGAACGCCCCAGCCACGTGCCCGAAGAGCTCGCTCTCGAGCAGCGAATCGGCGAGCGCCCCGCAGGCCACCTCGACGAACCGGCCCTGCCGACCGCTGCGCCGGTGGATCTCCCGGGCGAGCAGCGACTTGCCCGTGCCGCTCTCCCCGGTGATCAGCACCGTGGCCGGCGTGCCGGCGATCCGCGCCGCCACGTCGAGCTGCCGGCGGAGCGCCGGATGGGAGCCGAGGATCGCCGGTTCGGGCACGGAGGGGGAGGCGCAGCCGGACGCGGCCGCGGGCGTCGGGGCGCCGCTGCCTGCCGCGGCTTCGAGTGCGGCGAGCAGGTCGGCATCGCGCCATGGGACAGGCACCACGGTGGCGGCTGCGGGCCAGCCATCCAGTCCGGGCAGTCCCGCCCGGCCGTCCCGGGACGCAGGCAGGGCGACGACGACCGCCGCCGGCCGGCTCCCGGCAGCCGCGGCGACGGCGACCTGAGGCCCTCCGGGGATGGCACCCGCGATCAGGCAGGCGTCCCACGCCGACGTGGCGAGCGACCGCGTCGCCTCGCCGGCGGAGCCGACGGCCGAGGCGTGGTAGCCGAGGCCGCAGAGCCACTGGGCCACGCCGGAGGCGGCACGGCGATCCCCGTCGACGACGAGGATCCGGGGAAGACGGGGGCGGGCGCGAACGCTGTCGAGCATGGTGGCATCCGGGAGGCGGAGACCACCGGCCGGGCCTCCATGAATCTTTAGGTCGCGAAACGGCGACGGAAAAGTCGCCGCAGGGCGACAACCTTGCCGGAACGGCAGGCTCGGCCCGGCATGGTCCGCACGACCGCTGCGACCGTCACTCGGTCGGCCGTTCCGGATCGGGGGCGACGGGGTTGACGTCGCCGAGATTCACCGCATCGGCGATCCGATCGGCCGCCGGACCGAGGAGGATCTCGCGATTCTCGAACAGGGCCTCCGGGTCCTGGTCGAGCATCCGGATCCGGCGCTTGCGGAACGAGAAGAAGGCGATCACGGCCAGGGCCGCGATCGCGGCCACGAGCGCGACGGCCGTGAAGCCGCGCTCCAACGACTGGATCAGGCCGGTGATCCGGTCGCCGAACAGGTAGGCGAGGCCGAAGAATCCGCCGATCACGACCGAGGCGCAGATGAAGTCAGCGAGGAGGAACCAGCGATACTTCACCCGGAGGATGCCGGCCGTGAGATAGAAGGGGCTGCGCAGGCCGACGAGGAACCGGGCCACGAAGAACGCCTTGATGCCGTGCTTCTGCAGCAGTTCCTCGATCGTCTTTTCCCGTTGCGGCGTCAAAAAGCCCGACCACCAGGGGTGCTCGCGGAGGATCCGCGCCCCGGCGAACCGGCCGATTGCATACATCAGGCTGTCGCCGAGGAGCGCCCCCACCAGGCAGGCCGGGAGGGCGTAATACCAGCGCAGGGCGCCAGACTTGCTCAGCGCCCCGGCCGCCACGATCGCCACCTCCTCCGGCACGGGCAGGCCGATTCCCGTCAGGGTCAGGAACAGCACGATGCCGAGGTAGGAGCCCGGCGCAAGCCAATCGAACATGGAGGGGGTGCGGAGGGGACGGTTTCCGGAGCATCGGGAGGTCGCTCCAGAGTGTACCCGGCGTTCGGGCCGCGGCGCAGGTATGTTTTCGTCCCGGCCGCGCCGGAAGACCGTCCCGGCCACGCGGGACGCCGAGCCGACCGGTGCCAGCATCGGAACGGCGTGTCCAACGGCCCCCGGGCCGAAAAAAACGCGGCATCTGCCCGCCCGCGGCCGCGCCGCAGCGTAGGCCGATCGGAACGACCGCTCCCGGGCGGGCGTCGTCCCCATCGGCACGATGGGGACGTGGGCCGCCAATCCGGTTCAGGTGAATGGCGACAAGACGTTCACCTATCTGTCCGACTCAGGCAACTGGAACGGCTCCGCGTATCTCTACCTGGCCTCCAACCTCGCGCTCGAGTCCCACTCGCTCGGCATGCTGACAAGTGCCTGCGCCGGGGCGGCGACGCTGGCGACGATGCACGCCACCAACAACGTCGCACCAGGCGACGTGCCGCTGCCGCCGCTGCAGACGATCTGGGTGCGGGACACGATCAGTCTCGACTCCACGGGATCGGTGCTGAGCGTCTCCAACACCTACGTGCAGGCGGTGCCGGAGCCGGGCACGTATGCCCGCGCCGCTGTCGGGATCGCGGTGGCCGCGGCCCGGCGCCTGCGCCGCCGGCTGTTCCCGAGTTGAAACCGCCCCCCTCACCCGCGGGTCGGAAACGGGCATCACGCCCGCTTCCGCCTCCGGGATTCATCCGTCCGCCGCGTCGCGCGGCGGCAGCGGTTCCACTTCGATGCCGGGCCCGGGCTCGATCGACAGCGTGCCGGCGTCCACGTTGGCAAGCACGACGCGAACCGCCGCCGGGCCGTCGCCCGGGAGCACGAGGATCGCGGCCGCATCTCCCCCCCGGGGCGCGATCGTCTCCAGCCCCGGAGGGCCGAGTACGTAGGCGGCCGTGGAAAGGGCGTCGGCGACGGCGGCCGTGGGTGCGATCACGGTGGCGGAGAGCACCCCCGCGGCGGGCCGACCTGTGCGGGGATCGAGAATGTGCCCCAGCCGCCGGCCACGATCGACAAAGAACTGTGTTCCCGAGCCGCTCGTCCCCAACGCCCGATCGTGGAGCGTGATCGTGGCCAGGCGGCGGGCCGGGAAGAGCGGATGCCGGAGGCCGACCTGCCAGCCGCGCCGGCCTGGTCCGGCCGGCCCGTGCACGCCGCGGGCCCGGACGCTGCTCTGGCCGCCATGCACGAGCACGCTCGGCACGCCGGCGTCGGCGAGCAGGCCGACGGCCCGATCGATCGCCCAGCCCTTGCCGATCGCGCCCGGATTGATCTCGACGCCCGGCCTCGTGAATCGCACCCGGCGGCCGGCGGCGTCGAACTCGACATGCTGCATGCCCGACGCGGCGCGGGCCGCGGCCAGTTCGTCGTCCGTCGGCGTCCGTCCCTGCCGGCGCAGGAACCCCCACGCCCGCACCAGCGCCCCCGCGGCGATGTCGAACCCGCCCCCGGTGCGATCGTGGAGGTCGCGGGCGCGGAGGAGCAGCCCGAGCACCTCCTCCGACACCGTTTGCCAGCCCGCTGCTGCGCCGGCGTTGAGCCGGGAGACTTCGCTCGAGTCGCGGTACACGCTGAACGCGGCCTCGATGTCGTCGACGAGGTCGAGCGCCGCGCAGCCCAGTTCCGTGGCGTCGGGAACCTCGCCGACGTTGAACACGGCCTCGAACCGGCAGGCCATCGCCTCCCGGCCGACCACGAGCGTGTGGATGTCGGCGCCATCGTTCACGTCACCACCAACTCCTCTGCCGGCGCCAACCACACACCAGGTGCCACGGAGGCGGAGGGGTCGGCGTGAGGATCGCGAGCGTGTCAGCGAGCGAACTCATGCCGCCCCGCAGCCGGACCAGCGGAGCTGCCATCGTGCCTCCGTTGAACCCTACCGCGGCGCCAGCCCGCGGTCGAACGCGTCCTGGTCACGGCGAAAGACGGCCAGTTCGCGTTCGAAGTCGGCCAGCGAGATCCGATAGGCGGGCTGCTCGTCGGTGTGGGATTGGCAGTGGGCCACGAGGAGGCGGTGGAGAAACTTGAACAGCTGCCGCGGCACCCGCAGGCCGCGCAGCCCGTCGATCAGCCGGCGCTGATCGACGGCCGGCTCGAAGAGCTGGCCGAGCGTGGCCGGCGGCGTGGTCACGCTGGCGGCCCGGACGCGGGCCGAGGCGATGTCGTAGAGCGTCTCCCCCGACCACTCCAGCGACGGCACGAGGTTCTGCTTGTCGAGCCGGGCCCGCTGGTTGAAGGCCTCGGTCTCGCGCTCGATGAACCGGTACAGCTCCCCCGGCAGCAGCAGCTTGCAGCCCAGGCCGGGCAGCTTGAGGAGCTTGTTGTCGAAGATCGGCCAGATCACCTGCCGCATCCGGTCGGCGGAGCCGTTGATGACGTGCGGCTCGTCGAGCCGGTCCACGATCACCACCAGGCCGCCGTGGCCGAGCGCGGCGAGCGTGCCCTGCAGCTTGGCGAGCAGCTCGTACCGGTCGTCGCTCCGCGCGAAGGCGGGGAGCGGCTGGCCGGCGAGATCCACCTCCGGCATCCGCGTGAGCGCCCGGGCGAGTTGGCCGGTGGCGCGGTTGCCGGTCCGCATCGAGCGGACGATCCGCCACGCCCGCCACGTGCCCCGGCCGCGCCGCACGATCTCCGGCAGCCAGGCGGCGCCGACGAGCAGCCACGGCCACCACTGCCACGCCCAATCGACCGAGGCGCCCGTCAGCAACCCGCGGACGAACGCGGCGACGAGCACCACCGTCGCGGCGAGCCCCAGCGCCCGCGGCCAGAGGCCGAGCCAGGCCCGGTAGCCGACCCGGGCCCGCAGCCGGCGCCAGCGGGCGGGAAACGACTCGGCCGTCGACTGGTCGTAGCAGGCGGCGAGGAGGGCGAGATCGCGGGCCTGCGGCGCCGGCAGCCGTGCGGCCGGGATCTCACCGGCATTGATCCGTGACACGAGCTGCGTGACCGCCAGCGTGAGGATCGCGTCGATGTGATCCCAGAGCTTCCATTGGGCGAGCACTTTTTCCACCGGCCGGCCCGGCCCCACCCGGCTCACGAACCGGTCGAGGAACGGATTGAAGTCGTCGTACACGACGACGAAGGCCCGGCCCTGCGCGTGCTCGGCGGCATGCCGCTCGTACTGCCGGACCATCTGCAGCTTGAGCGCCGTCTTGCCGGCCCCCTTCTCGCCGAACACGACGGCCGTGCCCGGATCGGCCGGATCGCCGAAGATCTTGGCCCACGCCGGGTGGAACGTCGTCTCCAGGCAGGTCCGCTTGAAGACGGCGTCGTTTTGCGCGTCCTCCTCGGCAAACGGGTTGCCGGCGATCCCGTGATGCTCGAGAAACTCGGTAACTTTCATCGCGGCCGGGCGGCGGGCACGGTCACTTGCCCGCCTTCACCATGCCCTCCACCATCTTCTGGAAGCCCGCGGCATGCTTTCCGACCGTGGCGGCGGGGCCGTAGAACTTGAGGAAGTGATTCCCCTGGTCCCCGGTCTCGACGATCGCGGCCAGCATCCGGTAGTCGGGCCGTTCCACCGTCTGGCCGCCGGCGAACGGGCCGCCGGGGGAGTCCTTGTACGTGCCGGGGATGTCGACGAGCGTCACCTTGCAGCCCGCCACGTCGATCTTCTTCGTGGTCGCCTTGTCTTTCGTGGGCTTGCCGTCGGGCTGCGTGAACTGCCCATACCAGCGGTCGATGTTGGCCTCGACCGTGCCGCCGGCCCCCATCACGGTCATCCGGCCGGCCGGCAGCGGCCCGCCATCGGCGGCCTTCGCCTCCGTCGGGATGGAGAACTCGGTTTCGACGATGCCCGACTTGGGCTGGACCTGCTCCCAGCCCGCCGGCGCCTCGAGGGAGAAGCCGCCGCGGGCCACGCTGAAGACGCGGCCTGCGGCGGGGGCCGCCAGACCGGGCTGAGCGTTGGCCGACGGCGTCGCCGCCAGCATCGCTCCGACACTCAGGCAGGTCGCCACGATCCGCAGCACCGAATTCACCTTCGCCATTGTCGCTTCTCCTTCGCGTGAGTGACCGGTCGAAGCCTTCGCTGCCGACCCGGGTCGCTGGGGGCGACCGGCCGAGAGTTTACCAGAACCGCGACCGGTGCCGGGAACCAGCCGCCGCTCACGATCAGCCGACCGCCGTTTTCGCCTCGGGAAAGACGTCGCCGAGCGGCCGCCACCCGTCCCAGTCGGCCCGCCAGACGAGCTCGGTGCCCACGGCCATCCCGGAATCGAGCCACACGCGCAGGTCGGCGGCAGACATCGGTGCCGCTGCGGTTCCCCCCGGCGTTGCCCTGCTCCACGCGAGGTCCGGCCGCTCATCGAGAGCGGCGTGACGCGGCACCGTGGTGGGCGGCAGCCCGCCGGCGCCTTCGTGGTGCGGGGCGTCCGACCGGCCGGGCTTCGCTTCGGCGGGCAGCACCCGCGGCAGCGTGGCGATGACTGCCGCTTCGAGCGTCAGGACGGCGGCGAGCGGCAGCGTCACCACCGGCTCGGAGACCGATGTCAGCGGAATGCGGAACCGCGATCCGCAGGTCGGGCACACGCCCTTCCGGCCGGCGAGATGATCCTTGACCTTGACCCTGTGCCCCTGTGGGCAGAACGCCACGATTCCCACGCACCGCCCTCCGTCCCGGCGCCGTCAACTGCGCCCGGTCTGCGCTCTGCATCATCCTGCGGCGGCGCGCGGCAGGCAAGGGTTTCGGCCCATTCAGCCGTCACCCTTGTTTCCTGCACCCCGCGTTTTTACGATCCCGCTGCATCCTGTTCGATCCGGCCGCCCACGTTCCCGTCCCGAGACACTCCCCATGATGGCGCGACGCGACGACTCCCAGTCCACGGACCGCGACGGCCGCGCCGAGGATCAGGGGCCGCTGGAGATCGCCCTCGTCGGCGACCTCACCGACAGCGAGTCCGAGCTGACCGACCGGCTGCTCGGCGTCGCCCCCGGGGGCGAGTGCGTGCTGTACATCGATTCGCCCGGAGGCAGCCCGTACTGCGCGATGTCGCTGCTGGCTCTGCTCCGACTGCGGGACATCAAGGCCACGGCCATCGTGACGGGGGAATGCTCGTCGGCGGCTCTGTGGCCATTCGCGGCCTGCGGCCGGCGGCTGGTCACGCCCTACAGCGTGTTTCTCTTCCACCCCATGAAGTGGCAGAGCGAAGAGCACATCGGGATTCGCGAGGCCGCCGAGTGGTCGCGGCACTTCGCCGAGTTGGAAAAGGAAATGGACGTGCTGCTGGCGGAACTGTTCGGCCGGGCCCCCGACCTGATCCAGCAGTGGATCGCCACGCACCGCTACGTCACCGGCCGGGAGATGGCCGATGCCGGGCTGGCCGAACTCGTCCCCCTGAGCCCGCTCCGCGGCCTGCTGGCGGCCCCGTAGACGGCCGGCCGCGCCGGTCGGCCCGGGCAGACGGTCCCGCTCAACCGCGGTAGTCGGCGTGGCAGGAGTCGCACGACTTCTTCAGGCTGCCCACGGCCTGCTGGGCCGCATCATGGTCTTTCTTCTCGGCCGCCTCACGGAGCTGCAGGGCCGCGGCCCGCATCGCCGCAGCATGGCCGCGATACTCGGCGTCGTCGTGATCGGCGAAGTCGCGCTGCTGGAGGATCTCGGCGAGCATGGCTGTGACCTCGGACTCGTGGATGATGCGTTCGACCTGGCGCACGAATTCCGACTTGCTCGAAGCGGCGGCGGCGGCGATCCCCTCGGCGGCCCCGAGCCGGATCATCAGCACCGGCCGGTCGGCGACCTGGCTCCAGAGAAAATCCTCCTCGCGGTCCGGCCTGGAGCCGAGCGCACTCCCCTCCAGCAGCGTGTCGAGATCGTCAACACGGTCCTTGACCTCGTTGAACGTCTGATCGGTGCCCACCTTGCAGTTGAGTCCGGCCCGGGCGATGAGGTCACGGGCCGCAGCGGCGTCGCTTTTCCAGCGCACGTCCTTGTCGTAGGCGGCGATGACGCCGAACGCCGCGGCCGCGGAGCCGAACGCGCCGCGCACCTTCTTGTAGCCGCCGGCCTTGAAATCGGAGACCTTGGCGATCGCCGTCTTCGCGGCGGCTCGCGCCTGCTTGATCTCGTCCACGAGCGTGTCGCCGGAGATGATCGCCGACCACTTGAACGACGCGCCGCTGGCCGGGGCGGTGCCGGACTCGGTCGGCCGGGCGACTTCCCCGGGCTTGGCGAACTGCGGTCGCCTACCCACCAGTGTCGCGAAGGCATCGTCGTAGAAGGTGCCCGTCGCGGCCTTGTCCCAGCTGGTGGGGGGCCGGGAGCGGCGAACCTCGCGAGGACGCTGGGCCACGGCCAGCGAGGCGGCGGCAAGCAGGCAGACCCCCATGACGACCTGCCGCGGCCCGGGGCCGTCGCGTCCATTCCGCCTCGTCCACAACGGTTGCCTGCCCATGTCGTCGTGGCCCTCGCCCGGAAACCATCCGTCCGCATGCCCCGGCCTTCGGGCCGACGCCGGCACTGGATCGAAAAAAGATAGATTCTAGCCGAAATCCGCGGCCTACCAGTGGGGGCATTTCGTCTTGACCGGAGCGGCTCCGCCCGTCACTGTCCCCGGCCCAGGTCACCACGCGCGGTGCCCGAACCGCCCACCCCAGCAGGAGTCGACCGATCATGCGTCGCGATCGCCCGAGCGTCGTCCTCGCCACCCGTCGTTCCCTGTCCGCCGGCCTGACCGGGCTGCTCTGCTGCCTGCTGACGGTCGGCTGCGCCGGATCCGGCGGCGGAACCGCGAAGACGGAGCCGGCGAAGGCCGCGGTCGTCGCCTTCCTCGATGCCATCAAACGCGGGGATGACGCGGCCGCCAGCGGCCTGCTCACCAAGGTGGCGCGGACGAAGACGCAGGAACTCGGCATTTCGGTCGCCCCGCCGGTCGCCGATTCCGCCATCTGCACGGTGCGGGAGTGC
The DNA here is from genome assembly GCA_014192425.1 of Planctomycetia bacterium. Classification (NCBI taxonomy): domain Bacteria; kingdom Pseudomonadati; phylum Planctomycetota; class Planctomycetia; species Planctomycetia bacterium. Next base: position 129,976 of record BJHK01000005.1, read on the forward strand.
GAGATGGTCAGCGAATCGGACGACCTGGCCCACGTGGGGACGACCTGGACCGACACGGACGCCGACGGCTTCAAGACCGAGGAAAACGTGGTCTGGGTGGTGCGGCTCGATCCGGAGGGCTGGCGGGTCGTGGGCATGGCGATGAAGGTCTTCGACGACATGGCTCCGCTCCTTCTGAACTTCGAGGATCCAGAGGACATGCTCGCGAAGCAGGAAGCCGTGGCCGCCGAGTTGAAGAAACGCGCGACGGCGCCCGCCACTCCCAGGTCCCAGCCCCAGACCGCCCGGGGCGACACGCCTGCGGCGACCGTCCGCTGACGGCAGCCTCGGATCCGGCAGCCTGCTGGATCGCCGCGTCGAGCTCCGAAGGGGGCCGCATCGGCAGGGCCGTGGGGCATTTTTGCCTGTCCCACCTGCTTTCGGGCCGCTTTCGGGCCGCGGAAGCTACGGGCTCTTAGGCATTTTTCGCGCCGGTGCGGCGATTCTTGACAGGGCGGGGAAGCCTGTTAGCCTAATCGCCTAGATTTCCCAGTCAGGAAAGTCATGCCGACCGGCATTTCTTCCGCACCTTGCCTATATGGCGTGGTGCCTCTGGGCAGTCTCCCCCTACGACCTTTCTGATCACCACGTTCGCTGCGGTCCGGTAGCCGTCCCGGATCGGGGTTCATTTCGTGACGGCTTCATGGACGCACACGCGTTCTGTCCCCAAGTGGAGGTTTGTGATGAAGCGTTTCCTGGGTTTTGCTGTCGCGATGTTCTTCGCCCTCGTCGCCATCGCCCTCGTGGGCGGTGACGCTGGAGCCGTTGCCGGTCACGGTTGCCACGGTGCCAAGCGGTGCCATGGCGGCCTGTTCGCGCGTCATCGTGAGAAGAAGTGCCACGGCGGCTTGTTCGCCGGCCGGAAGAACCGTCGCTGCCACGGTGCTGAGGCTGAGGCCGTCGATTGCGGCGCGTGCGGCGCGTCCGCCGATGCCGGTGCCTGCGGCGATGCCGGTGCCTGCGGCGATGCCGGTGCCTGCGGCGATGCCGGTGCCTGCGGTGAGTCGACCGGGTGCTCGTCCTGCGGCGAGGCTGCGGTCGAGGGTGGTTGCGCCGGCGGTGCCTGCGGCGGTTCGGGCGTGATCTCCGAGGGCGTGATCTCCGAGGGCGTGCCCACCGAGGCCGCTCCGGTTGCTCCCGCTGCTCCGGCGAAGACCTGATCGCATCATGGACTGAACGGTGGCCGCGAGCGGCGGGCCTAGCCCACGATCGCCGGTGCCGAGCAGCATTTGATCCGACGAGCCGGGCCTCCTGCGGGGGGCCCGGCTTTTTTCATTCAAATGCGGGAGCCGGTGGCGGCGGTGTTGGAGCCGGTGGCGCCGCCGGTGCCTGCACGGACGGCCCCCCCGGAGCAGCCTCGCCTGGCGGGGGCACAAGCAGCCGGCGGATCAACCTGCCGCCGCGCCGGGGCGGCTGCTGGTTCGGGCTGGCTCCCTCGACAGCCCGCCGCTCCGCCCGTCGTCGGGCGATCTCCTCGAGCAGATCACCCACGACGTCCACGACCGCAGCCGCCGTGGCATCGCCGCCCGTCGGACTCTTCACAGTCGTATCGGGAGGAACGTTCGTGGGTGTCGCGTCCAAGGAGGCTGGCGGCAGCCCCTGGTTCGGTCCGGGGTTGCTCCCACTCTTTTCCGGCGCGTTCCCCGTCCGCAGCCGTTCGACGAGTTCGCCGACGACGTCCGAGGCGGTGGCCGCGATCGATCCGTCGAACTCGACCTTCGGCGCGCCGAGTTCGCCGCCGATGCCCAGCGAGATCGTCTTTCCGGCGAGCGCGGCGAGCAACGGCCTGTCCTGCGGCAGCCCCTCGGGAATCGGCACGGAGAGTTGCAGGGCGAGGGAGCGATCGTCGAGCCCGACGGACCCGCGCGAGTGCATGTCCAGCCGCTGGCCCGGCCGCGCCAGCGGCAGGCCGAACCGCAGCCCGTCGTGAAACACCCGCCGATCCTCGAGGCGAAACTTCACCAGCGACTCGTCCGCGAGCTTGATCGCCGGCGGCTCTGGAATCCGGCCGGGCAGCGACTGCACGAGGCTGGCCACGAGCGGCCCGGGGCCGAGCACGACTTCGTGCATCGCCAGTTCACCGGCGAGGGTGCCCGAGGCCGGATCACCGACGGGAATCCTGCCGCCGTCGAGCCGCAGCGAGAACCGGCCGCTGGTGCGGGCGGCGTCGGCGAGAATGGGGGCGATGTAGGCGAGCACTCCCTGGGCCACGGCCGGCTCCATCCGGGCATCGACGAGCAACCGCACGGGCTCGATCGTCCACTCGCTGGCCGCGCCGTCGGCCGATGGCCTTAGGGCGGCGCGAACATCGATCGGGTCGCTGATCCACGGTTCCTGCGTCCACGGCCCGGCGATCTGCACGATGGCATCGTCGACCTCGAGCGCGAGCCGCACCGGACTGCGCCGCGGCCGGCGGCCACCAGCGGTCTCCGGCGCGGCTGGCGGGGCGAAGAGCCCCTCGAGGTTCGACTTTCGCTCGGCGTCGAACACGATGCTGACCCGCGGCCGCTCGACCCGCAGCGTGCCGACATCACCGGCGGAGAAGAGAATCGCCGCGAGGCCGTTGCTGGCCTCGATCCTGCCCACGGTCACCGGCGACTCCGTGCCATCCTGCGGCACGACGGTCACGTCCTCGGCGACGATCGGCCCGAGCCAACCGAGCCTGACGCGGCCGATCCGCACGTCCCCGCGCAGTTCGGGCACGGCGGCGGCAATGAGCCGGGACACCCGGTCGGGGCTGGCGAGCAACCAGGGAAGGCAGGCGATCCCCACCCCGATCGCCAGCGCGAGTCCGAGGATCAGCCGCCCCAGCAGCCGCGGCCGGCGTCGACCGCCGTCCGAGGAAGCGGTTGCAGACGAATGCCCTGGCATGTGATCCATGATTCTCGTTCTCCATCGTGCACGGGCGAGTTGCAACCGCCGGTCCGCGCGACAAGACGGGACAAGGGGGCATCTCGGGGACTGCGATTGTACGCAGGCTGGCGGCCATCCGGTTCGTGCGGACGGTTCCCCGATGTGCTACAATCCTGCAAAACCGCGGGCGTAGCTCAGTTGGTAGAGCGCTAGCTTCCCAAGCTGGATGTCGAGGGTTCGAGTCCCTTCGCCCGCTTTTCTTGTTTCGCCGTCATCACGTGGAAAACACGGGGGATTGTCGGCTTCTTCCCACGGGCGGATTTTTTGCCCGAGGGCCTGCAGGCCCCCGGGGAGCAAACAAGGAGGCCAGGGCCATGACGAGGATCATGACCGGTGTCTGGTTGCTGCTGGCTTTGATTGCGGCGCCGCGCACAGGTTTCGCGGCAGATCCTTTCTGGGGGGCAGATCCGACGTGGAACCTGCTGCATGAACCCGCGATCGAGCAGGAACTGAAGCTCTCGCCGGCCCAGAACCAGCAACTCCGTGCCCTGTTGGACGGGCTCGATGCGAAGTTCTTCCCGCTTCGCAATCAGCCGCGCGAGGGCGGGAGCAAGCAGGCGGCGGCGATAGTGGAGCAGGCCGTCAACGGTATGGAATCGCTTCTGACCAAGGCCCAGTCACGTCGCTTCGCGGAAATCCGCGTCCGACTGCAGGGAACCGGGGTTCTGCTGCAGGATGAAATCGTGAAGCGGATGCGCTATGCGCCGGAGCAGCGCGAGCAACTCGTCACGGTCATCTCCGAGACACTGGTCGCGACCCGTGCATTGGAGACAAGAGCTGGCAATGGGGAGCCGCGGGAGCCCCTGGAGAAGCAGTACGCCGAACTCAAGCGGGATGAACTGCAGGCCGTGACGAGAATCCTGAAGCCCGCTCAGCGCTCCGTCTGGCAGAACGCGCTCGGCCGCGATTTCGACCTGACCAGACTCGGACGGCCTGCCTACAAGCCGCCGGAACTCGTCGCATCGGGCGCCTGGTTGAACTCGGAACCGCTGACGCTCGAGTCACTGGCCGGCAGTGTGGTCGTCGTGCACTTCTATGCGTTCGGCTGCATCAACTGCATCCACAATTACCCGACGTATCTGGAATGGCAGGAGAAGTTCCGGGACAAGAAGGTGGTGATCCTCGGCATCCACACGCCGGAGACGAATGCCGAACAGGACTCCGCCGCCGTCAAGAACAAGGCCGCGGGCGCCGGATTCACGTTCCCCGTGCTGATCGACACCGCAAAAGCCAACTGGAACGCGTGGGGAAACTCCATGTGGCCCTCCGTCTATCTGGTCGACAAGCGCGGCTACCTCCGGTATTTTTGGCCCGGTGAACTCAAGTGGAACGGGGCGTCCGGAGATGCATGGATCGGCGCCCGGATCGAGGAATTGCTCGCCGAACCCGCTTGTCCGACACCCGCCGATTGATTCTCCTGCTGCATCTCTGCGCCGGCCTGCGTGGGGCGTAGACCGGAAGCGTTCAGGCACGAACGCTCCGCCCGCGGGGTGGCCGGACTTCAGCCAGCGTGGGCCGCCTGCTCACCCGCCCGCAACGATGCGTCGATCGCCCGGAGCATGGCGATCGCCCGGGCCATCGCCGCCGCATCCACCTCGTGCACCGACACGGGCATACCCAGCCCGCGGAGCATCGTCAGCGTCAGCCGGCCGCCGAGATGCTGGCGAAACTCCTCCAGCCCCGCGAAGATCTGCGTCTCTTCCAGCAGCGGGTGATGGATCGGCAGCTGCAAATCCTGCAGCGCCCGCACCGCCCGCAGGGCGTCGGCCCGGTCGAGACCGAGGGCGAGGTGCGAGTAGAGCGTGTCCAGGGCCACACCGATCGCCACCGCCTCGCCGTGCCGCAGGTCGTAGCCGGTGAGCTGTTCCAGCTTGTGGGCCGACCAGTGCCCGAAATCGAGCGGCCGGGCCGACTGCATCTCGAAGGCGTCGCCACCGTGCGTGATGTGATGCAGGTGCATGAGCACGCTGGAGCGGATCGCCGGCATGACCGCGGTCCAGTCGCGCCGGGCGATGTCGGCCGCATGCCGGCAGAGAAAGTCGAAGGCGGCCGGGCTCTTCAACAGCGAGACCTTGACCGCCTCGGAGAACCCCGCGCGAAAATCCCGGTCCGGGAGACGGGCGATCAGGCCCTGGTCGTTCACCACGCCCCACGGCACGGCGAACGTCCCCTTCCAGTTCTTCTTGCCGAAGGCGTTGATCGCATTCTTGACGCCGACGCCGGAGTCGGCCTGGGCGAGCGTCGTCGTCGGAAACCGCACGAGCCGGATGCCGCGGTGCGCGATGGCGGCGGCATAGCCAACCGCGTCGAGCAGCGCACCGCCGCCGACGACGAGCACGTAGGAGCGGCGATCGAGGCCGTCCCGCTCGATCGACCGGAGCACGTGGTTGACGGTTTGGTCGTCGTTCTTCGCCTGCTCTCCGCCGTCGAGGCACTCGATCGGCGTTACGAGTTCGACCCGCGGCCGCTGCTCGGCGAGCCGGGCGGCGAGGTTCCGCAGGAGCCGCGGATCGGCATCGGCCACGGCCCGATCGACCCACACCTGCATGCGGGCCGGGCCGTTGTCGCCCTGAAACCACGGCGCGATCAGGTCCCAGTCGGCCCCGAAACAGTCGCGGGTAAATCGCAGCCGCAGCGTCTGGGGGACGCTGAAACTGACGTCGTAGGAATCCTCGGAGATCGACCAGGGGATGGACGACATGACACGCGCGACCCGCGGAGGGGCATGACCGGCCACGACCGGACCGATGGCCCGACCTCACGTCCAGACTAACCGGCGAGAACCCGCGTTCAAAACAGGAAGCTGGGTCCGACCAAGGCCACGGCCTACCGCGACTTCTCCGCCTTCCGATACTCCCACGGCGGCGTCGGGTTCGGCTGCGACCAGAGCCCCAGCCCTTGGGCCTGCGCCTGGGACTGGGCTGCCGCCAGGGCCGGATCCTTGGAGTAGGCGGCGTAGTGCCAGGCGTTGCCCGTGGCCACCATCTGCTGGTTGACGTCGATGCCATCGGTGTAGAGCCGGCCGACCCAGCGGCCGTAGCGATCCCGGCCGTCGTCCACGACCTCGATCGTCTTGCCGAACACCATCCCGGCCAGCGCCTGCCGCGACACCTGGCCGAAGTCCTGCCCGGCCTCCGGGGCGTCGATGCCGGCGAGACGCACCTTCTGCTGCTGGTTCATGTCGTCGAGGCAGGTCACCGTGTCGCCGTCGTAGACCTTGACCACGCGCCAGAGGTGCGAGTTGGCCGCCCGCGAGGACGGGGCTGCGGCCGGTGCCATGCCGCCGCTGCTGACCGGCAGGGCCGACACGGACGCCGGCACCGGAACCGACGGCGGCACGCCGGTCGGCGGCATCACCGGAACGACCGGTGGCACCGGCATGGCGATCGCGGCCGGCGGCGGCGTTTGCTGGCCGGCGGGCGCCGCGGCCCACCCCGCGGCCGATTCGCTCGAAGGCCCCCATGTCTGGGGTGGTTGCGGCACCGCGGGGGCCGCGCTCAGGGCATAGCCGGCGATCGGCGGCGGCGCTGCCTGAGGACTCACTGGGGGAGGCAGCGGTGCGGGAAACGGCTGCGTCGGGCCGGACTGCATGCCGGGCGGTGCGGCGTAGTTTGGCGCGTACGGCGGGGGACCGGCGGGGAACTGATACGCCTGCGGCGGACGATACGCGGCCTGATGCGCCGCGACGACGGGAGGCCCGATCGCATAGGTGAAGGTGTAGGTGGGCGCGTAGTAGTGGACCGATGGCCGGCCATCGGGACCGATGCCGTTGATGGGGATCGGCCGCGGCTGCCAGTTGGGGGGAATCGTTCCCCCCTGGATCACGTACGCCGGCCAGGGCGTCGCCTGCGCTGTGTCGGCGGCGGCGCTGGAACCGCCCCCAGCGTCACCCGGTCGGGCCGTGGCCGACGCACCTCCCGTGGCCCAGGCGCTCACCTTCGCGGCGTCGGCCTGCGGATTGCCCTGCCCGCTGGCAGGTGACACGCCCAGGGCGAGGCATGCCAGCACCGCCCACGCGGCCCGCGGCTCGAATCGCATCCGCTGTCGGCGTCCCGTCCCCACGCGTCCCCTCCGGTCGTCAGCGCTTGCCGGCACAGGCCGACGCCGAGTGGTGCCATCGGAAGAACGCCCCGCCTCCGTGCAGGCATTTCCCCTCCAGCCGATACGGCTTGCCGCCGCGGCGCAAACTGGGTGAACTGGGTGGCATGCAGAGCACGCTGACAGCAGGATTCCGTGGCTTCATCGCGGCCGCCGTGGCGACGTGGGGAGCGGCCCGGGCCGGCGACGTCGCCGACATCCGCCCGCTGGTGGCCGCGGCCCGGCAGGCCGGACTGCGTGTGCTGGAGTCGCGGCACCTCGCGCTGGTCACGGACCGGCCCGACAGGGCGGGTGACGGCGTCGCCGACCTGCCGCGCATCTTCGACGAGGCGTTCGCGCGCTGGTGCGACCACTACGGGATCGCGGCCGCAGCCCAGCGCGACTGGCGCGGGCTGGGCTGCCTCGTCGTGAATCCGGAAGCGTTCCGCTCCGCCGGGCTGATCGATGCCACGGTGCCGGCATTCCGCAACGGCTGTAGCGCCGGCAACCGCTTCTGGCTGGCGGACCAGCCGAACCCGGCGTATCGGCGCCACCTTCTCCTTCACGAGGGCGTCCACGCCTTCACGACCACGGTCCGCCGGCTCGCCGCGCCGGAGTGGTACACCGAGGGGATCGCCGAATACCTCGCCACCCACCGGCTCGCGGCCGATGCCGCGGGCGTGCCCCGCTTCGAGCAGACGCCGATCCCGGCCCGCACGTCCGACGTGGAGCAGCTCGGCCGGATCGAGAGCCTGCGCGCGGCTGCCGCCGCGGGCCGCACGGAGCCGCTGTCCCGGGTCTTCACGGCGCCGGTCGGCAACCATGAGCTCGCCGCCTATGCGGCGAGCTGGGCCGCCGTCGCCTTCCTCTCCGGCCATCCGGCCCACGCCCCGCATTTCACTGCCGCCGAGCGCGGCCCGCTCGACGAGCGGTTCACGGAGCGGCTCACCTCCCGGCCCGGCTGGGACGCCGCCCGCGTGGCCCGCGATCACGCCGCGTTCATCGCCGAGCTCGACTACGGCTACGACTTCGAGCGGACCGTGATCGACTGGTCGCCGGGCAAGCCGCTGACCGCGGCCCGGCAGATCGCCGTGGCGGCCGATCGGGGCTGGCAGAATACCGGCTTCACGGCCACGGCCGGCCCCCACTGCCGCTTCGCCGCCACCGGCCGGATCGAAGTGGGCCGGCTCGAGGCCGCGGACGGCACCACGACCGTGCTCGAGAGCGAGGCCGACGGCATCACGCTTCGCTGGTACCGTGGCCGGCCGGTCGGGCGGCTGCTGGTGGCGCAGTGGATCGACGACGCGACGGGATTCCGCGTGCTCGCCACGGGGGCGGAAGGCGAGTTCACCGCGGCCGTCCCCGGCCCGCTGTTCGTGAAGATCAACGAATCACCGGGGGGACTGGCCGACAACCGGGGCCGGCTGGAGGTCGAGCTTCAGCCGCGCTAGCGGCACCGCCACCCGCCGCGGCGCCGCCAGCGGGCAGCCGCAAAACCCACGGATGCCAGGCCGGCGAGGACCGCCGCGGCCGGCTCGGGCACCGCCACCCAGGCGAGGCCGTACTCCTGCGGGAACGCTGCAGCCCCCCACAGACCGCCGGTATTGTCATAGGTATTCGCCGCATACTCGACCCGCAGCCCGTAGCGGCCAGTCGTCGGAACCGTGAACGACAGGTGCTCGACGGTGTTGTACTGGCTGGCCGAACGGGCCACGAGCGTCGTGAACGCGCCGCTGCCGTCCACCGCCCAGACGGACAGGCCGAGGTCCGCCTGAGCGCCCTCGTAGAGAAAACTGCCGTCAAACTCGCGGGCCCGCTGCCACGACAGCGTGGCGGTGAACGTCGAACTGGCCGTCAATTCGGTGCCAAGGACGTAGTCGTTGTTCGTGCCGAGGACGGCCGCCCCGAAATCCCAGCCGCGCCGGGCCACCGTGCCGAACTGACCGGTCGAGCCCGAGACATCCGTCTGACCGTTCACCTGGATGTCGAACGTCCGGTCGAGATTCATCCGCCCCGCCCCGACGGCCCAGTCGAGCGACTGCGTGGTCTGGATAAAGGTCGTGCCGCTCACGGTGACGTTCTGCTGCCCGTTGCTCCAGCCGGCGGTCTTGTCGGCCCCCGTGAGCAGCAGCGACTTCACGACCACGCTCTCGCTCGCAGCCGGGTTGGCCGCCAGCGGCGCGAGCGACTTGGCGGCACTGGCCACGAGCGCGGCACCGCCGGCCACGATCGGGGCGGCAAAGCTCGTGCCGTCCAGGCCCTGCGAATACGCCGCCGAACTGGTGCCGGCATTGACCGATCCCGCCAGTGAGGTGTTGTTGCCGCCGGTCTGCCCGCCGTAGAAGGCGCTCGTGAGCGACTCTCCCGGGGCGGCGAGGTCGACGGCCGCCCGCACTCCGGCCACGGTCACGTACCCGCCGTTCGTATAATAGCCGAACGTCTGCGGCCCGCGGCTGCTGAACGAGGCGACGCCGTCGAATGCGTTGGCGTTGCCGAGCGCGGCCACGGTCAGCGTGTTGTAGCCCGACCCCGGGGAGCCGACGGTGTTGGCCGCCGGCCCGGAGTTTCCCGCGCCGACCACGTACGTGGTCGTGGGAGCCATGAACGAGTAGGCATCGGCGAGCCAGGCGAGCAGGCCGGTGCCGCCCGGATCGCCCCCACCGAAGCTCGAATTGACGACGTCGGCCGTGCCGAAGGTGGCGTGGTAGGCCGGAATCAACGTCGTTGAGTAATTGAAACCGGAACTCATCGCATACGCCGAACCGCTCCAGTTCGTGGCGATGGCGGCGCTCCGCAGGTCGGTGCCGTAGGCGATCCCCTGCTGTCTGACCGACGTGTTGAGGCTGGCCTGACGGCCGCCGATGAACAGGCCCACCCAGGTGGCGTGCCGATCATAGAGCGGGGCGACGCTGCCCCCGCCCCAGGCCGCCGTAGTCTGCGTGAACGTCGTCACGTGCCCGAGCGCCTCGTGGCCATTCCAGATGTGCCCTGCCTCGAGATTCGTGGTGATCGTGTTCTGGCCGGTGATCGGAGTCGAGTGGTTGTAATAGCGGGTCGCTCCGAGGAACGCGTTCACGTCGAACGTACCGCTTCCCACCGACGTCGTCGCCAGGCTCGTCGGGTCGTCGGCAGCAGCCGGCTCGAAGCCATAGCGGAAACTCGGCATGGACTGCTGTGCCGTGATCTCCGCCAGCGGGATCGCGGCCGTCCCCGGCGGCGGCTCGGCGACGACGCCGACCGTCCGCGCGATCAGACACGCGCCAAGCACGCACGCAGCCGCTGGCCGCGGTCGATGGACGCGGAATCGCGAACGGACGCCTTGCATGGCTCTCCTGACTCGGCCATCCCCGGCCCCGTGCCCCCGGTCAGGCGTGCACGGCAAACTCGCCCGCGGCGACGCTGGGCAGGTTCGTCTGCCCCATCAGCCACAGGTCCACCGCCCGGGCGCACTCGCGGCCCTCGTGGATCGCCCAGACGACGAGCGACTGCCCGCGCCGCAGGTCGCCGGCGGCGAACACGCCCTGCCGGCTCGTCATGTAACCGGCGTCAGTGCGGACGTTTCCACGCGGGTCGAGTTCCAGGCCCAGGTCGGCGATCGGCCCCTGCTTCTCCGGCCCCACGAACCCCATCGCCAAAAGCGCCAACTGGCAGGGCCACTCCTGCTCCGTCCCCGGCAGCTCGCGGAACTTCTGCTGACTCGAGGTCGCGTCGGTGTACCACTCGATCCGCACGGTCCGCAGGCCGCGGAGATTCCCCGCGTCGTCGCCGAGAAACTCCTTCGTGAGGATGCCGAACTCGCGCCGGCAGCCCTCCTCGTGAGAGGAGCTGGTCCGCAGCATGACGGGCCATGCGGGCCAAGGCGTGTGTGCCGGCCGCTCGTTGCGGCGCGGATACTTGCCGAGGTCCGGAGGCTCGGGCAGCAACTCGAACTGCGTCAGGCTCCGGCAGCCCTGCCGGTTGCTCGTGCCGTCGCAGTCGCTCCCCGTGTCACCGCCGCCGATCACGATCACGTCCTTGCCCGCCGCCGAGATCTGTCCCGGCACCTCGTCCCCGGCGTTGCGCTTGTTCTGTTGCGGCAGGAAGTCCATCGCGTAGTGGACCCCCGCCAGGTCACGGCCCGGGATCGGCAGGTCGCGGCCGAGGGTCGCGCCCCCGGTGAGGACGATGGCGTCGTACTCCTCGGCGAGTTGCTGCGTGCCGACATCCACGCCGACGTTCACGCCGCAGCGAAACTCGATCCCCTCCTCGCGCATCTGCTCGACCCGGCGCCAGACCCGCCACTTCTCCAGCTTGAAGTCGGGGATCCCATACATCAAAAGCCCGCCCGGCCGGTCGGCCCGCTCGAAGAGCGTGACATGATGCCCGGCCCGGTTGAGCTGCTGGGCGCAGGCCAGGCCCGCCGGCCCGCTCCCCACGACGGCCACCCGCTTGCCGCTGCGGACATTCGGCGACTCGGGCACGACCCAGCCCTCGTCCCAGGCCCGGTCGGCGATCGTCATCTCGATCTGCTTGATCGCCACCGGATCCTCGTTGATCCCCAGCACGCAGGCCGCCTCGCAGGGGGCGGGACAGACGCGGCCGGTGAACTCGGGGAAGTTGTTGGTGGCGTGGAGCCGCTGCGCCGCCTCGTGCCACTGCTGGCGATACACGAGGTCGTTGAAGTCGGGAATGATGTTCCCCAGCGGGCAGCCGGTGTGACAGAAGGGCACGCCGCAGTCCATGCACCGCGCCCCCTGCGTCTTGATCTCCTCGGGGGAGAGGATCGTGAGGAACTCGTTGTAGTGGCGCAGGCGGTCGGTGACCGGCTCGTAGCCCGACACCTTCCGGCCATACTTCATGAATCCACGTGGCTCACCCATTGACTCTTCTCCTCGAAATTGTGCCAGCCACCAAATCTGGGCAATGTGGGCAGGCCAAGCTTGCGTATCTCACCCAGATTTGGTGGCTGGCACCTTTTTGGCGTCCTGTTGATCCTGCTCCGCGAGTTTCCGCAGTTCGGCGAGAGCCCGCTTGTAGTCGATCGGCATGACCTTCACGAACCGCTTCCTCTCCGTCTCCCAGGCGTCGAGGATCGCCCGACCCCGGCCGCTGCCGGTGAACTCGACGTGGCGGGCGATCAGTCCCTTGACGTACTCCAGGTCGGCGGTGTCGAGATCCTCGAGTTCCACCATCTCCATGTTGACCTTGGGCCGGAAGCCGCCGGTCGAATCCCAGACGTAGGCGATGCCGCCACTCATGCCGGCGGCGAAGTTCCGCCCCGTTTCGCCGAGGACCACGGCCCGGCCACCGGTCATGTACTCGCAGGCATGGTCGCCGGTCCCCTCCACCACCGCCTCGGCCCCGGAGTTCCGCACGCAGAACCGCTCGCCACAGATGCCGCGGATGAAGATCTCGCCGCTCGTCGCCCCGTAGGCGACGACGTTGCCGGCGATCACGTTCTCCTCCGCCTTGAACGGCGCCGTGCGGTCGGGCCTGACGATCACCCGGCCACCGGAGAGCCCCTTGCCGCAGTAGTCGTTGACGTCCCCCTCGACCGTGACCTCGACCCCCGGCACGCCGAAGGCCATCACGCTCTGCCCGGCCGAGCCGCGGAAGTGGATCCTTATCGTGCCGTCGGGGAGCCCGGCGGCGCCATGCCGGCGGGTGACTTCACTGCACAGGATCGTCCCCACGGTGCGGTTGATGTTGCGAATCGGCAACTCCAGGGCCACCGGCTCGCGCCGCTCGAGCGCCGGCCGGCAGCGGTCGAGGAGCACGGTCATGTCGAGCGACCGCTCGATGCCGTGGTCCTGCCGGTCGGCGCAGTGCGTCTTGACACGTGCCGAGACCTCCGGCCGGTGGAGGATCGTGGAGAAGTCGAGCCCCTTGGCCTTCCAGTGGGCGACGGCCGCGCGGGTGTCGAGCATGTCGACCCGGCCCACCATCTCGGCAATCGTGCGGAAGCCGAGCTTGGCCATCAGTTCCCGGACCTCCTCGGCGAGCATGAAGAAGAAGTTGACGACGTGCTCCGGCTGGCCGGTGAACTTCTTCCGCAATTCCGGATCCTGCGTGGCGATGCCGACCGGGCAGGTGTTGAGGTGGCACTTCCGCATCATGATGCAGCCCATGACCACCAGCGACGCGGTGGCGATGCCATACTCCTCGGCGCCGAGCAGCGTGGCGATGACCACGTCCTTGGCCGTGCGGATCATGCCGTCGGTCTGGACGACGATCCGGCCGCGCAGGTCGTTCATGACGAGCACCTGGTGGGCCTCGGCGAGACCGAGCTCCCAGGGGAGGCCGGCGTGCATGATCGAGGTCTGCGGGCTGGCGCCCGTGCCGCCGTCATGCCCGGAGATGAGGACGACGTCGGCCTTGCCCTTGGAGACGCCCGCGGCCACCGTGCCCACGCCCACCTCGGCCACCAGCTTGACGCTGATCCGGGCGTGGTGGTTGGCGTTCTTGAGGTCGTGGATCAACTGGGCCAGATCCTCGATCGAGTAGATGTCGTGGTGCGGCGGCGGCGAGATCAGGCCCACGCCGGGCGTCGAGTGGCGGATGCGGGCGATCTCCCGGTCCACCTTGTGTCCCGGCAGCTGCCCCCCCTCGCCAGGCTTGGCCCCCTGGGCCATCTTGATCTGCAGTTCCTTGGCGTTGACGAGATACAGGCTCGTGACGCCGAACCGGCCGCTGGCCACCTGCTTGATCTTGGAGTTCTTGCTGTCGCCCGACGGGTCGGGCTGGTAGCGGACGGGGTCCTCGCCCCCCTCCCCCGTGTTGCTCCAGCCGCCGAGCCGGTTCATGGCGACGGCCAGCGTCTCGTGGGCCTCCTTGGAGATCGAGCCGTACGACATGGCGCCGGTGGCGAACCGCTTGACGATCTCCTGCGCCGGCTCGACCTCGTCGAGCGGCACCGAGGTCGGCGCTGGGCGGAAGTCGAGCAGCCCGCGGAGCGTGAGCAGTTTCGTCTGCTGCTCGTCGATCAGCCGCTGGTACGTGCGGAACTCGGCCCGGCTGTTGATCTGCGTCGCCCGCTGCAGCGACGCCACCACGTCGGGAGCGAGGACGTGGGCCTCCCCCTTCCGCCGCCACTGATAGCGGCCGCCGACGTCGAGTTCCAGCGTCTGCGGCACGGCCGTCCGCGGCCAGGCATGCTCGTGGCGGCGGAGCGACTCCTGCGCCACGCCGTCGAGCCCGATGCCGCCGATCCGGCTCGGCGTCCGGGCGAAGAACTCGTCCACCAGCCGGCTCTCCAGCCCCACGGCCTCGAAGATCTGCGCGCCGCGGTAGCTCTGCTGCGTCGAGATGCCCATCTTGCTCATCACCTTGAGCAGCCCCTTCGTCGCCGCCTTGACGAAGTTCTTGTGGAGCTTCTCGCGTGGATAGTCGCCGGCGATGATCCGCTCGGCCTGCATCTGGTCGATCGTGGCGAAGGCCAGGTACGGGTTGACCGCGCCGGCGCCGTAGCCGGTGAGCAGCGCGAAGTGCTGGACCTCGCGGGCCTCACCCGTCTCGACGACGATCCCGCAGCGCGTCCGCGTCCCCTCGCGGACGAGGTGATGGTGGACGCCGCCGGTGGCGAGGAGCGCCGGCACGCCCGCCTGCTCGCGGCACACGCCCCGATCGGACAGGACGATGAGCGTGGCCCCGGCGGCGATCGCCGCCGACGCCTCGGCACGGATCTCGTCGAGCCGCCGCCGCATCCCCTCCGCAGCGGCGGCCGCCGGGAAGAGGAGCGAGATGGTCGCCGCCTTCAGCCCCGGCAGGGTCGGGCTGCCCGCGGCGCCGAGGGCCTTGATCCGGGCGCATTCGGCGTTGGTGATCACCGGCGTCTCGAGCCGGAGCAGGCGGGCCTGCTCCGGCGTCGTGGCCAGCAGGTTTCCCTCGCAGCCGATCGTGGTGATCATCGAGGTGATGATCTCCTCGCGGATCGCGTCGAGCGGCGGGTTCGTCACCTGGGCGAAGAGTTGCTTGAAGTAGTTGGCGAGGAGTTGCGGCCGGTCGGAGAGCACGGCCAGGGGCGTGTCGTTGCCCATCGAGCCGATCGGCTCGGCGCCGTCGGTCGCCATCGGCGCCAGGATCACCTTCAGATCCTCGAGCGTGAAGCCGAAGGCCCGCTGCAGCTCGAGGAGGCTCGATGCCTCGCCGGCCACGCCGGCCGCACGCCACGGATCGACGGCGTGCGGATGGGCGTCGGCCACCGTGCCGAGCGTCTCGGCCGGCTCGACGGCCCGGTTCTTGGTCAACTCGGCGGCGGCCTGTGTCTCGGGGAGCGCGTCGAGGCGGACCTGATTAGCGGCCACCCACTCGCGCCACGGCCGGGCGGCGGCCAGCCGGCGCTTGATCTCCTCGTCCTCGACGATCCGGCCTTCTTTCGTATCGACGAGGAACATCCGCCCCGGCCGGAGCCGCCCCTTGCGGACCACCTCACCGGCAGGCAGGTCGAGCACGCCCGCCTCGCTCGCCATCACGACGAGACCGTCGCGCATCTGCCACCAGCGGCCGGGCCGGAGGCCGTTGCGGTCGAGCGTGGCCCCGATCCGCACGCCGTCGGTGAAGGCCAGGGCCGCCGGGCCGTCCCAGGGCTCCATCAGGCAGGCCTGATACTCGTAGTAGGCCTTGAGATCGTCGGCCATGCTCTCGTGGCCGCTCCACGGCTCGGGGATGAGCATGCTCACCGCCTCCTCCAGCGGCCGGCCGGCGAGGACGAGCAGCTCGAGGACGTTGTCGAGGGTGGCCGAGTCGCTCCCTCCCTCACGGATCACCGGCTTGATCTTCTCCAGGTCGGGACCGAAGACCGGATGGGCGAGCATGCTCTCGCGGGCCCGCATCCAGTTGATATTGCCGCGGACGGTGTTGATCTCGCCGTTGTGGGCCAGGTAGCGGAACGGATGAGCGAGGTCCCACGTGGGGAAGGTGTTGGTGCTGTACCGCTGGTGGACGAGCGCCAGCGCCGACGTGACCGCCGGGTCGGAAAGGTCGGAGTAGTACTTGCTCACCTGGTCGGCGAGCAGCAGGCCCTTGTAGATCAGCGTCTTGGCCGACAGCGAGCAGACGTAGCAGAAGGCCTGCTCGGAGAGGCCGAGCCGACCGATCTCGATGCCGAACCGCTTCCGAACCACGAACAGCTTCCACTCGAAGTGGTCGCGGGACACGTTCGGCCCGCGGCTCACGAACGCCTGGCGGATGAACGGCTCGACCTCGCGGGCCGTGCCGCCGATCGAGCGGTTGTCGGTCGGGACGTCGCGCCAGCCGAGGAACTCCAGCCCCTCCGCGCGGACCAGCTGCTCGAAGAACTGCTCGGCGGTCTCCCGCTCCCCCTCCGACGGCGGCAGGAACAGGTTGCCGACCGCCCAGTCGCCCGCCGCCGGCAGGCGGATGCCCGCCCGGGGCGCGGCCGCCGCGAAAAAGTCGTGCGGCATCTGCATGAGGATGCCGGCGCCGTCGCCGGTGAGCGGGTCGCAGCCGCAGGCGCCGCGATGGGTGAGGTTTTCCAGGACCTCGAGCGCCTTGCGGACGATCGCGTGGCTGCGGACGCCGTGCATGTTGACGACGAAGCCCACGCCGCAGGCGTCGTGCTCGTTGGCGGGATCGTAGAGGCCCTGGCGGGGAGGGAGACCGGGGAGACGCGTCATGGCGATGCTCGTGGTGAAAAATGCTCGGTGTCGGGGCGACCCGCGGCGTCGTGACGCGACGGGATGAATGAGGCGTGGGGAATCAGGGCGTCGCGGCCAGCGGCCGGTCGACGTCGGCCTCGACGTCGCGGGCGTGGCCGTGCAGCAGTTCGATGAACCGGGCGACGGTCGGCGCCGGCGGCTTGCCACGCGCATGGACGATCCCCAGCGGCCGGACCAGTTCCGCGCCGGCGATCCGCACGACGCACAGGGTGCCGGCCGCCAGTTCGCGGCCGATCGTCGGCTCGGGCAGCAGCGCGACCCCGGCGTCGATCTCCACCGCCCGCTTGATCGTCTCGATGTTGTCGAACTCCATCACGACCTCGGGCTCGGCGTTGTGACCGGCCAGGGCCCGGTCGAGCTCGTGGCGGATGACGAGGTCGCTGTCGAAGCCGACCATGCGCGCGCCGCGCAGCTCGCCGAGGCCCACCTCGACGCGGTCCGCCAGCGGGTTGCCGGGTGCACAGACGAGCACGATCGGCTCCTCCCGCCACGGTTCCGCCTCCAGCGTGCGCGTGCTGCGCGGGTAGCTGACGATGCCGATGTCGGCCTGCCCCTGCTCGACCGACTCGATGACGCGATCGGGGTGGAGGTATTCGAGACGGACGTTGGCCTTGGGGTGCCGGCTCATGAATTCCTGCACGTAACGGCTCATGTGGTGGAGGCCGACGGAGTAGATCGCCGCCACGCGCACGCGGCCCGCGACCTCGTCATGCAGCGTCCGGACCGCATCCACCAGCGAATCATAGCCGGCGATGATCTTCCGACAGCCGTCATAGAACACCTGCCCCTCGCGGGTCGGCGACAAGGGCCGTTTGGACCGCTCGATGAGCCGCACGCCGAGCTGCGCCTCCAGTTGCCCGACGACCTGGCTGGCGGCCGACTGCGACACGCCGTTGTCCTCGGCCGCGCGGGAGAAGCTCCGCCGGGAGACGATGTCGCAGAAGATCGCGAGCGACTTGAGGTTCACGTCATGAGGCGGCCATGGCCGCGACGAACACCCCGTCCTTGGATAAACAAAACGAATGCCGCCGCCATGCAGCATTCACAAAACAAATAGAAGGTAGCACGATGGTCCGGCCCGTCAAGCGGGCAGAAAAGGTGCCAGCCACCAAATCTGGGCAATCTGGCAGATTGCCCAGATTTGGTGGCTGGCACCTTTTTCCTACGCAGTCGGCAAAGGCTGCATTTTCGTCACATCCGGAACCGAATCAGAGGGAGGTCCCGTGCCTTGAACAGGCCCTTTCCCCTTCTTCCGCCCACTGGTCCGCGCCATGCTTCGGCCGCTCCCCGCCGAGCGATCGCCTGCCGTGTCGCGACTCGTGGCGATCACCCTGGCGATCTTCCTGCTCGGTGCTCCGCCGGCAGCGGCGGGCGCGCAGCTGCCGGCGGCCGCTGAGACCGACCCCGTCGCGGAGGTCGAGACGACACAGTACCTCGAAGAGTCGCTCGAGCATCGCGACCCGGAACAGGAGCAGTTCATCCGCGAGGAGGTCGAGCGGGCGGTCAGCGCCCGGCTGGCCGGCATTCCCCGACCGCGGTACATCCCCGCCACCGACATCGCGCCCCCGAAGGGGCTGATCCTGTTCAGCGACCGCCCCGACAGCGGCGACTTCCCCTTCTCGATGGCCCTCGGCGGCTTCCTCCAGCTCCGCTGGTTCGAGTTCGCCCGCGACGCGACCTCGTGGACCAACGCCCGCGGCGACGTCATCCCGATCAACAACATCAACAGCTTCACGCTCAACCGGTTCCTGATTTCCCTTTCTGGTCACGCCGTCGATGAGCGGCTCGTTTATTCGTTCGCCTTCTTCGGCACGTCGAACGTCGGCCTCCGCTCGGGCGTGGTGCCGATCGGGATGGCGGGCTGGAAGTTCAGCGACGCGGCGACGGTCGGCGCCGGCGTGACGATCGTGCCCGGCTCCCGTGAATGGGTCGACACGCAGCCTTGGACGCTCGGCATCGACCGCAGCATGGCCAACACCTTCTTCCGCCCCGGCTTCAGCCCGGGGGCACTGGCCACCGGATCGCTCGTCGACGACGAGCTCCACTACCGGGCCGGCGTCTGGAACGCGATCGACGGCGGCTCCGCCGGCGTCTTCCGGCGCGGCACCTCGATGGCCTGGGCGGGCAATGTCTGGTGGGAGCCGCTCGGTCCCTTCGGCCTCGGCATGGGAGACATGGAGCACCACGCCGATCCCGTGATCCGCCTCGGCACGAGCGGCGTCTACGCCCTCACGGCGTCGCTGGGCATCATCGGGCAGAACCCCGAAGACACGATCGTCCGCCTCTCCGATGGCACGCCGCTGGCGCTGCCCGGCGCGCTCGGCCCCGGCACGCGGATCGACCGCTATCGCTACCAGCTCGCCACGGTGGACGCGGGCTGGAAGCACCGCGGCTGGTCGGTCAACTTCGAGTACTACTTCCGCCAGCTCGACGACTTCGTCGGCACCGGGCCCTTCGACCGGTCGTCGATGTTCGATCAGGGGGGCCTCGGCTACCTGTCGTGGTGCTTCGTGCCGCGCACCCTCGAGGCCTACGGCCGGTCGAGCGCCGTCACCGGTCCCTACGGCACCGGCCAGGAGTACGGCGGCGGCATGAACTGGTACGTCAACAAGTCGCGGCAGGGCCGGCTCACGCTCGAGGCGCTGTACATGAACCGCAACCCGGCCCAGAACGTCCTCTACCCCTATCGGGCGGGCTACACCGGCACGGCGATCCAGACGCAGTTGCTCGTCGTATTCTGACCGCGCGGGGGTGCAAAACGGGCCCGCCGTCAGGAAATCCCCTTCACAAACCGGCGATTGACCGCGACAACCGGGACTGCTAATTTTTCGGGTGTGACGGAACCGCTTCCGTCTCTTGCTGCTCCAGGAACCGCTCGTGAACTGCTGACCGCGAATCGCCTGCAAGGCATCGCGGGTTCTTTTTCGCCGGGTCCGCCCCACCGCCGGGCCCGCCTACAGCGTTCACCTTTTTGACGACGGCCCCGGCCCGCCGCGCCCTTCCGCGTCAGCCGTCCGTCGCACCGCCCCGGAGCCCCACCGATGTTTCGACCTGCCCGCTGCCGCCGTTCGCTGCTTCGCTTCCTGACCGCCGCCATCGCCGCAATCGCCTGCCCCGTCGCGGCCCGCGCCGACACCGTCTATTTTGTCAGCAAGGACCGTGGCGCGCTCTACGAACTCAACACGGCAGGGGGCGGGATCACGCAACTCACGGGGACGAACACGTTCCCCGACGCCACCGCACTCGCGATCGGCCCCGACGGGAAGCTCTACATCGGCGACGCCACGAACGGGGGCAGCATCCGTCGGTACACCGTGGGAGGCGGCGTCGAGACCGTCGTGACGCTGAGTGGAGCGAATCCGGCGTTCGCGGGGAGTCCCGTCTCCCCGACGGCCATCGCGTTTACGCCCGGCGGGGCGATGCTCGTGGGCCGCAATCCCGTCAGTGCGTTCTCCGGATATCCGTCCGGACAGGTGCTCGCCGTTTCCGGCTGGGCGGGCAATTCGCCGAACGTGCAGGACTACACGTCGGGGACGAGCCTCGCGTACCAGACCGGCCTCACGGTGGCACCCGACGGGACGCTGTTCGCCAGCAATACGGTCTACAACATTCTCGCCTTTCCACCGGCCCTGATCGGCGACGTCGTGAAGTTCGACGGTACGGGAGCGTTCCAGGCGGTCGTCGCCTCGGGCTCTGCCGGTGTGCCCGGCCCGGCCGGCCTGGCGGTTTCCGGCACCATGCTTTTCTCCGCCAGTTCCATGGACGGCAACATCTACAAGACCGATCTCGCCGACCTGAATCCGACGACCAACACGACGCTGTTCGCGTCCAGCGGCATCTCGAACATCGGTCCGCTCGCGATGCTGGCCGACGGCAGCCTGCTTGCCGGATACGTCGGCGGGGAGCAGGGCCGGGGAAACATCTTCATGTTCAGCACGTCCGGCTCGCTGACCAGCACGTTCGGTGGAGCCGAGTACGGCGCGATCGGCGGCATCGCCGCCGTGCCCGAGCCGACGGGGCTGCTGCTGGCCGTCGCCGGGGGGGCGGTATGGGGCCTGTCGCGGCTCTGCCGCCGGCGCCGGGCTTGAAACCGATGCGACGAAACGGCGTCACGCTCGTCGAGATCCTCGTCGTCGTCGCCATCCTCGGCGTCCTGATGGCGGTGATCCTGCCCGGCGTGCAGGCGGCGCGGGAGTCGGTCCGGCGGACGAGCTGCGGCAACAACCTCCGCCAAATCGGCATCGCGCTTGCCAACCACGAGCAGGCGCGGGGGCGGTATCCCGTCGGCTCGGAGTCGCGGAAGTTTCCCGACTACCCGAAGGTGACGGCCCAGCACTGCCGCTGGTCGGCGCTCGCCCACCTCGCCCCATACTACGAGGCGCGGGATCTGCTCGACGGCCTCGACCGCTCCGTGCCGCTGTACATCGACCTCAAGCCCGACGCCATCGCGCCGCAGAACAAGCCGATCGTCGGCCGGCTCGTGCCGCTGTTCCTCTGCCCGAGCGACCGCCAACTGGCGGTGTCGCCGATCTTCGGACCGACGAACTATGCCGGCTGCGCCGGCAGCGGCACCGGCGGCGGAACGCCCTACGACACCGACGGCCTGTTTTTCATCAACTCCCGGATCGGGCCGAAGAACGTGAGCGATGGACTGTCGAACACGATCGCATTTTCCGAGAGCCTGCTGGGCGACTCGGCCTCGACCAACCGTACGAACGTAAGCCCCGCCAATGCCTATCGCTTCATCATGACGGCGCCCCTGTCCGAGTCGGCCTGCGCCTCGACGGCGGTCTGGAACTTCAGCGATCCCCGTGGCTTTTCCTGGGCCAACGGCGAGTACCGCACCACGCTTTACAACCACCACTACCCCCCAAATTCCGCCTCCATCGACTGCCTTGGCGTGCTCATGAGTCCGCCGGCGGGACAGGGTGATCGCCTGTACGCCGCCTACGGCTGGCGGGCGGCCCGCAGCCTGCACGCCGGCGGCGTCAACGTCGCCATGGCCGACGGCCGGGTGGCATTCGTCCGCGACGACATCGACCCGGCCGCCTGGCGGGCCGCGGCCACGCGGTCCGGCGGCGAGACGACCGACCTCGACCGCCGCTGAGGCCACTGAAAGCGGATCATTTCCGAACTACCATTCACTGACCTATTTATTCGAAGATAGGTCAGAATAGGTCGGATTCGGTCATGAATTCCGACAGCGGCGAACACCTTGTCGCCTTTGCGCGGTCGCATGGAGCAATCTCCACCGACGAGGTGATGCGGCTGCTCGCGCCGCTGGCCGGCCTGCTCGTCTGCACGCTGCTCGCGGGAATCGTCCGCACCGACCCGCGCTACATCCCGCCGGACTTCACGAGCGATTTTCTCCTCGGCCGGGCCGATTCGTTCCACGGCGTCTACCCCTGGGCCTTCTACGCCCACATCGCCGCCGGGCCAGTCACGCTCCTCCTCGGGCTGGCCCTGATGAGCGGCACGCTGCGGCGCTGACTGCCCGGCTGGCTCTACCCGGCGTCGGCCTGGGCATCGTGGCTCGTCCCGCTGGCCGCCTGCATGGCCTGGCAACGGGCGACCGCGGTCAGGAGTCGATGGCCGGCTTCTCTGCCGACACGCTGACGAACGCCCGCCGGGCGGCGGCATCGATCGCTGCGAAGTCGTCCTCGTACCAGGACTCGGTATGGCCGTCCGCGAACAGCATGGTCAGTATGCGATTCATGTGTTGACCACTCTTCTCGGCAGCCGGCTCGAGCCGGGCGAACAGCTCCTCGTCGGCATTCTCCGGCGCCATCCAGTGGACGGCCCGCGACACTGGAAACTCCGCCACGAGCAGCGTCCGCCACCCATGCAGCGGCCTCCCCTCCGCATCCCGCAGGCAGGCTGGCGGCAATGCGCCATGCTCGTCGTGGTACGCGGGCAGAGCCTTGCCGATCCGCTCCATGTTTTGGGAGCACGGTGCGTGGTCATGCCATCGTCACGCCTGCGGGTGGACACCTGCCTCGCCCCGGGCGTCTACCGCGCTGCGTCTGCCTCGCCGCGCCGCAGCCGGGCGATGACGCGGCGGATGTCGTCGGGGAGCGGGCTCTCGAACCGCAGGTCCGCGCCGCTCACCGGATGCACGAAGCCGAGCTCGGCCGCATGGAGCATCACCCGCGGGGCCTGCGAGTCGTCGACCTGTCTTCCGCGCCGCGCGGGTGAGGCGTAGACCCGCTCGCCGCAGAGCGGATGGCCACTCTCGGCGAGATGAATGCGGATCTGGTGCGTGCGGCCGGTCTCCAGCCGGCACTCGACGAGCGTGTAGCCGTCGCCGTAGTGCTCCAGCGGCGCGACGTGCGTGATCGCGACCTTGCCGTCGTCGCCCTCGCCCGAGCCGCGCCGGCCGTCGCCGCGGTCGCGGACGAGCCGCGACTCGATCGTCCGCTGCCGCACCCGGCCGACCGCGATCGCGAGGTAGCGGCGCTGCGTGGTGTGGAGCCGGAACTGCTCGGCGAGGATCCGGGCGGCGGGGACATTGCGCGCGAAGACCACCAGCCCGCTCGTCTCGCGGTCGATGCGGTGCACCGCCCGCACCGGCGGGATCCGGCGCCGGCCGCGGTCGGGCTCGGCACCGCGCGGCGCACCCGGCCGCCGCGCCACCCCGCGCCGCCGCGCCGCCAGAAAGCGGCCGATGGCGTCGGGCACGAGATCCTCGAGCGTCGGCTGTGCCTGCCGGCGCTTGGCCGGCCACGACGCCTCCTCGTGGTGCCGGGTCGTGGTCACGCCGGCCGGCTTCTCGACCACGACCACGTCGTCGTCCACGTGCACGACCCGCACGTCGGCCGCGGTCGGCAGCGGCGCGGCGGCGACCTCGAGCACCTTGACCACCTCCCCCGCCTTCAGCCGCCGGCCCACGTCGGTGCAGGTGTTGCCGTGGATCAGGACGTGCCGCGACCGCACGAGCCGCTGCACCCGCGACCAGCTCACGCCCCCCATCTGCCGGCGCAAGAACGCCGCCAGCGTCGCGCCGATGTCGGCGGGGGTGACGTGATGGACCGATCCGGAGTGCTGGGGCATGGGGCTCTCGTCCGCGCCGCCACCGGGCGGCCCGCACCACGCATCCTCCATTACCCGGCGGCGGGAATCCATGCTTGACCGGTGGAGCCGCGGTTTTAGACTCGATTTGGGAGGTTCCCGTCCGCGGCCTCCGTCATTTTCCGCGTCGCGAGGATCTCCGTCCGTGCCCGGCACCTGCGTCATCGGTCTGCAATGGGGCGACGAGGCCAAGGGCAAACTCGTCGACATCCTCACCGAGGATCACGACATCGTGGTCCGCTACGCCGGGGGCGCGAACGCCGGCCACACGGTCGTCTCCAACGGCCAGACCTGGAAGTTGTCGCTGATCCCCAGCGGCATCCTGCGCGACGACGTCACCTGCGTGGTCACCGGCGGCGTCGTCCTCGATCCGGCGAGCACGATCCGCGAGATCGAGGGGCTCGAGTCGCGCGGCGTGCGGATCGCGGACAAACTGATGCTCAGCGACCGGGCCCACGTCGTCTTCCCCTGGCACGTCGCCGAGGACCGGCTCCTCGACGGCAGCCTGTCGGGGGGCGGCTCGATCGGCACCACCGGCCGCGGCATCGGCCCCTGCTACCGCGACAAGGTGGGGCGGTCGCTGGCGATCCGGCTCGGCGATCTGTACCGGCCCGACTTCCGCGCCCGCGTGGCCCACGTCGCCGGCTTCAAGAACCGGATGCTCGCGGCTCTCGCCACGCCCGCGGCTGCGGCCGCCGCACCGCTCGATGCCGACGCCATCCATGCCGAGTACGCGGCTCACGCGGAGCGGCTCCGTCCGTTCGTCGCCGACACGACCTCCTACCTCCTCGACGCCGTCGAGGCCGGCCGGCGGTTGCTCTTCGAAGGGGCACAGGGCGCGCTCCTCGACGTCGATCACGGCACGTTCCCGTTCGTGACGAGCAGCAACTCCTCCGGCCTCGGCGTCAGCAGCGGCTCCGGCGTGCCCGGCCGGTGGACGAGCCGGGTGATCGGCGTGGTCAAGGCCTACTCCACCCGGGTCGGTGGCGGCCCGCTCCCCACCGAGCAGGACAACGACGTCGGCCGCCACCTGCGCGAACGCGGCAACGAATACGGCACCGTCACGCGCCGCCCCCGGCGCTGCGGCTGGTTCGACGCCGTCGCCGCCCGCTATTCGGCCCGGCTCTCGGGCGTGGACGAACTGGCCGTGATGCTCCTCGACGTCCTCGGCGGCCTCGACGAGTTGCAAATCTGCACCGCCTACACGATCCGTGGCCGGCGGACGACCGATTTTCCCGGGCAGATCGACGACCTCGCCGCCGCCGAGCCGGTCTACGAGACGCTCCCCGGATGGCGGGAGGAACTCGCGGAGGTGCGCGGGTACGATGACCTCCCCGAGAACGCCCGGCGGTACGTCGCCCGGATCGGGGAACTGCTCGGGCGGCCAGTGTCGATCGTCTCCGTCGGCCCCGACCGCGGGCAGACGATCGACGCGGCTCGTCATCAGGCCAATCCGTCATGCCCACGTCCTCCGCTCCGCTCCCCGGCCAGCGCGTAACCCCGGCAGGCGCCGGCCTGCCCCGGCACGTCGCCATCATCATGGACGGCAACGGCCGCTGGGCCCGGCAGCGCGGCCTGCCTCGGATCGAGGGGCACCGGCGCGGCGTCGCCAGCGTGCGCCGGATCACCGAGCACTGCGCCCGCATCGGCATCGAGCAGCTCACGCTGTACTGTCTGTCGAGCGAGAACTGGCGCCGACCCGAGGCCGAACTGACGTTCCTCATGCACCTCCTCGAGCAGTACCTGATCGAGGAACGGGCGCTCTTGATGCGCGAGCGGATCCGGCTGGCGATGATCGGCCGGCGCGACGGGCTGCCCGCCTCGACGCTCGCGGAGCTCGACCGCACCGTCGACCAGTGTGCCGGCAACGACGGCATGCGGCTCTGCCTCGCCATCAACTATGGCGCTCGCGCCGAGA
This sequence comes from Planctomycetia bacterium, assembly GCA_014192425.1. Classification (NCBI taxonomy): domain Bacteria; kingdom Pseudomonadati; phylum Planctomycetota; class Planctomycetia; species Planctomycetia bacterium. The sequence continues at coordinate 155,647 of BJHK01000005.1, forward strand.
TCGTCGGTGCCGCCCGGAGCCTCGCCGCCGACGTTGCCGCCGGCCGGCTCGCCCCCGAGGCCATCGACGAGGAATTGTTCGCCGCCCGGCTCGACACGGCGGGCATGCCCGATCCCGACCTCCTCATCCGCACGGCGGCGGAAATGCGGGTCAGCAATTTCCTCCTCTGGCAGATCAGCTACGCCGAACTCTGGGTCACCGAGGTCGCCTGGCCGGAGTTCGCCGCGGCCGACCTCGACGCCGCGCTGACGGCGTTCGCCACCCGCGACCGGCGGTTCGGAGGGCTGACGGAAACGTGACCAGCGCGACCGCGTCATCGACGTCGCCGGCACGCCCCGCGTCGCGGCCCCTGGGGAGGTTCGCGTCGCGGGCCCTGGTGGCCGCGGTGCTGACGACACTGTTCGGCGGACTGGTGTGGGCGGATGCCACGCACCTTGCCGGCGCGCCGGCGGGATGCTGGCTGCTGCCCGCCGCGCTGCTGGCGGCCGGCGCGGGGGCGGCCGAGGCCGTGGCGCTGACCACGCCACAGCGCCGGGGACGGCAGTCCCTGGCAGCGGTCCTCGGTGCCACGGCAATCGTGGTGGCCGGTTTTCTCGGGGCCCACGCGATCGACCGCGGGGGACTGCCCGATCCACTGGCCGGGCTCGGCTCCGTATCGGTGGCGGTCTGCATCGCGATCGCCCTGGCATTCGCAGTCGAGATCAGCGGCTACCGCAGCGGCGCTGGAGCGCTGGCGCGGGCCGCGGCCGGCAGCCTTGCCGCCATCTGCCTCGGCATGCCGTTCGCCTTCATGCTCGGCCTGCGGCTGGTGCGGTTCGAGCACGCCTGGTACGAACCGCGCGGTGCGAACCCCCTCGACACGCTCCTGCCGCTCGTGAGTTTCGTGGCCGTCGTCAAGGCCGGTGACATCGCGGCCTACCTGTTCGGCTCGCTGCTCGGCCGCACACGGATGGCACCGATCCTGAGCCCGGGAAAGACGTGGGAGGGTGCGCTGGCCGGCCTTGCCGGCTCGGTGGCCACGGCCTGGCTGGTGCTGGAGCTGCTCGGCCCGTCGGCGGTCGGCCCGCAGCGGCCGTGGGGGGGCTGGCCGGTCTACGGCCTGCTGCTCGGCAGCGCCGGCATCGTCGGCGACCTCTGCGAATCGCTCGTGAAGCGGGAATGCGGCGTCAAGGACTCGGGCCGCTGGCTCGGCGGCCTCGGGGGGATGCTCGACCTCGTCGATTCACTGCTCCTCGCGGCTCCCGTCGCCTGGCTGCTCTGGATGGCGGGACGGAGCCTCTGATTCCATGTGCGGCATCTGCGGCATCCTCACGACGGATTCCACAGGCATCGAGCCGGCCGTGCGCCGCATGATGCATGCCATGATCCACCGCGGGCCCGACGACGAGGGATACGAGCAGTTCCCGTTCGGCGCGGGCGTTGCCGCGTCCGCCGCATTTGGCTTTCGGCGGCTGGCGATCCTGGACCTGTCGCCGCTCGGCCACCAGCCCATGGTGGACGCGACGACTGGCAATGCGATCGCCTTCAACGGCGAGATCTACAACTTCCGCAGCCTGCGGTCCCGGCTCGAGGCCGAGGGGCACGCCTTCCGCTCGACGGGGGACACCGAGGTGCTGCTGCGGGCGCTCTCCGCCTGGGGGGAGCGGGCGCTCGCGGAGCTCGACGGCATGTTCGCCGTCGCCTTCTACCACGCCGCGACGCGGCGCGTGCTCCTGGCCCGCGATCCGCTCGGCATCAAGCCGTTGTACCTGGCCCAGGCGCCGGGCAGGGTCGTGTTCGCCAGCGAAGTCCGCGCCGTGCTCGCCTCCGGCCTGGTGTCGGACGAGCTCGACCCGGCCGGCATCGCCAGCTTTCTCGCCTACGGCGCGCCGCAGGACCCGCTCACCGTCCATCGTGCCGTCCGCGCGCTGCCGGCGGGAAGTCACGCCTGGATAGACGCCGAGACCCTCGTCGCGGCCCGGACCCGGCCGCATCGCTACTGGCAGTTTCCCCGGATCGCGCCGCCGGGACAGGCCGCGGACGAAGTCGTTGCCCGGATCGCGGCCGAACTCGACGACAGCGTCCGCCGCCAGTGCATCGCCGACGTGCCGCTGGCGGTGTTCCTTTCGGGGGGCATCGACAGCGCTGTCATGGCGGCGCTGGCCCGGCCGGCGGCCGGGCCCGTGCGCACGTTCGCCGTCGGCTACGACGTCCCCGGCTCGCCGGACGAGACCGCCGCCGCGGCCGACACCGCACGGGCGCTGGGCACGCAGCACTTCCAGACGATCGTCGACGACGACTGGGTGATGCTCCAGTTGTTCCAGTGGTTCAAGGCTGCCGATCGCCCCAGCATCGACGGCCTCAACACCTACATCATCAGCGGCGCCATCCGTGACCGCGACATCTCCGTTGCCCTGTCGGGGCTCGGTGCCGACGAACTGTTCGGGGGCTATGAGAGTTTTCGACGGGTGCCAAAACTCCGCCGCTGGCTGGCTGCGATCGCCTGGCTGCCCGCGGCGTGGCGCCGGGCCGCCGTCCGCCGGCTCTTGTGGCGCCTGCCGACGGTCAAGCGGGCCAAGCTGGCCGACCTCCTCGGCGCCGACGCTGACGCCATCACGATGACGGTGTCGGTCCGCAGGTTGATGGACGACGACACGCTGCGCGGCCTCGGATTCGACGCCCGGACCCTCGGCCTGACGCCCCAGTTTCTTCCCGCGCAGGCCTGCGCGGCCTTCGACATGAAGACGGGCGACGACTTCGCCGCGGTGTCGCGGGCCGAACTGGCGTTCTACATGGGCAACACGCTGCTGCGGGATTCCGACGTCAACAGCATGGCCCACTCGCTGGAGCTCCGCGTCCCGTTCCTCGGGCAGAGAGTGGTCGACTTCGTCGCCGGACTGCCGCAGGGCAGCCGCAGCCCGCCCAATTCGTTGCCCAAGCACCTGCTGCGCCGGGCCCTTGCCGATCGGCTGCCGGCGCCGGTCTTCAACCGGCCGAAGACCGGCTTCACGCTCCCGTTCGCCGCCTGGATGGCCGGCCCGCTCCGCGACCAGTGCGTTGCGGCCATCGACTCCCTCGCCGCCTGCCCGCTGTTCGAGACGCGGTCGATTCGCGACCGCTGGACGGCCCTGATGGCCCGGCCGGACCAGGTCCACTGGTCACGGCCGCTGTCCCTCGTCGTCCTGGGCAACTACCTGGCCGCGGCTCGAGGCCGAGGAAGCGGCTGAATTCCCGGGAAAAAACCACGGGGGGAACGCACCGGCAACGTTGCCGCGGTATAGTGGAGACGTGGTTTCGTCCCCCGAGACCGCCGCCGACCTCAGTCGCGGCGGGCTTCGATGCCCCGCACCTCGATCGCGGTCCTCGACTCCAAACGACTCGTCGCCATCTTCGGCCCGCGGGATCAGCACCTGCGCCGGATCCGTTCGACGCTCGGCGTCGGCGTCTCCGCGCGGGACGACACGATCCAGATCGAGGGGGACGAGCCGGCCGTGCTGCGGGCCGCCGAGGTCTTCGAGGAACTCGACCGCATCGCCCGCGACCATGGGGCAGTGGAGCCCGATGAGGTGACCCGGCTGCTCGCCAGGGTCGCCGACCCGGCGGCTCAGCCCGCCCCTGATCCGATCGAGGTCGCCCGCCCGGGGCGGGCCCTGGTCCCCAAGTCGGCCGGGCAGGCGGCGTACGTCCAGGCCATCCGCGACCACGACATCGTCCTCTGCACGGGGCCGGCGGGGAGCGGCAAGACGTTCCTCGCGGTCGCCCTCGCGGTGGCCAGCCTCCGCGCGGGCCAGGTCCGCAAGATCGTCCTCGTGCGGCCGGCCGTCGAGGCGGGGGAGAGCCTCGGCTACCTGCCCGGCGACATGCAGGCCAAGATCAATCCCTACCTCCGCCCGCTGCTCGACGCCCTGCGCGAGATGATGGACTTCGAGGCGGTGAAGCGGCTCACCGAGCAGGACATCGTGGAGATGATCCCGCTGGCCTACATGCGCGGCCGGACGCTCAACGACGCTTTCATCATCCTCGACGAGGCGCAAAACAGCACCGTCGCCCAGATGAAGATGTTTCTCACCCGGCTCGGGCACGGCTCCAAGATGGTGATCTGCGGCGACACGACGCAGATCGACCTGCCGGCGGATCGCACCAGCGGGCTCATCGACGCCGTGCGCCGACTGCGGGACGTGCCCGGCTGCGGCCTCGTGCAATTGGGCGGCGCCGACATCGTGCGGCATGCGATCGTGCAACGGATCGTCGAGGCCTACGGACGCTGACCGGCATGGCAGGGACCTTCAATCCATCGCGGCGGCGCGGCAGGCGCGGGACTTCCGTCGACGGCCCGCAGGGCTTCTGGGCCCGGCTCCTCGCCCGGATCTCGCGGGTCGAGGTGCTGTCACGAGTCGGCCTGTGCTTCGGCGGGGCAACGCTGCTCCTCGTCCTGCTTCGCGGCTGGACGGAGCCGTTTCCGTTTCGAGTCGGCAGCATCCCGGACCGCGGCCTCGTAGCCCGCGTCCCGTTCGCCCGGCCCGACCCCGAGCGGACGCGGCTGGAGCGGGAACGGGCGGCCCGCAAGGTGTTCGTCGTCTATTCGCAGGACAAGGCACCGATCGTCCGCCTGCGCGACGGCCTCAAGAATCGGATCACCGAGGTCGCGGCCGCCGACACGCTGGCCGCCGTGTCCCGGGCCGCGTGGCTCGAATTCGCCCCCGATGCCGCGGCGGCGCTCGACCTGCTGCCGACGCCGCCGGAGCCGAAGCCGACCGCCGATCCCCCCGTCGCCCCCGAGCCCCCGGCCGGCACCGAGCCCGCCGCCGAATCGAAGCCCGCCGAGCCGAAGCCGGGCAGCGACGCCGCCGAGACGGCGAAGCGGAAGCTCCTCGACGATGCGGACCGGGCGTTCCAGCGGTTCCGCGGCCGCGTCGACACGAAAGAGAAGCTGCTCGAGATCGAGAAGGCGATCGATCGAGCCTTCGCCGACAGCGAGGCGAAGGGGGTGCTGGAGAAGATCCAGCACGGCCTCGACGACGGCAGCCAGACCGAGATCGAGGTCCATCCGCTCGGCGCGCCGGCCGATCTGGCCCGCGTGCAGGTGTTCGACGTCCTGATGCGGCAGGCGAAGGTGGCGCTCCGCGACATGCTCGAGGCCGAACTGGGCAAGGGCGCGTTCACCGACCGGCTCTTCGCCTGGGTGGAGCCGCGGCTGCCCGGCACGCTGGAGATCGATCGCGAGGCGACCACGGCCGCCAAGCGGCAGGCCGTGGAGAAGACGCCGCAGCAGTTCGTCGAATATGCGGCCGACGTCGTGCTCGCCCCGGCCGGGCAGCCGCTCTCCGCCGACGGGCTGGCGATCGTGCGCCGCGAGCATGACGAGTACCTGCGTCATCTGCCCGCGGCGCAGCGGCTGGCGCGGGCCCTGGCGATGTTCGGCCTGTGCGTGGCGATGTTCGTGCTCGCCGCCTTCTACATCCACCTCCACCATCGCTGGGTGCTGGAGGACATCGGCCACGTCGTCACCCTGCTGGCCCTGGCCACGGCAACGGTCGGGATCGCGCTGGCCGCGTCCGGGGAGGCCTGGCAGGCGGAGGTCGTGCCGCTGCTGTTGTTTACGATGACGGTGGCGCTGGCCTATGACGAGGACCTCGCCCTGCTCCTCGCCGCCCAGGTGGCCCTGCTCGTGGTCGTGGGCCTGGGCCGCGGCCTCGCCGACTACGTCACCCTGGCGGCCGCCGCCGCCGCGATGGTCTTCTGGATGGGCCGCATCCGCAGCCGCAGCAAGCTGATCTACGTCGGCCTCTGGGCCGGCGCGGTCGCCGCCCTCACCTGCCTCGGCGACGGCCTCCTCGCGGGGCGGTCGCTCGTCCTGCCCGACGGCTCGTTCGACCGGCAGCTGCTCGTCGATGCCGGCCGGGTCGGCGGCTGGACGCTGTTGGCGGGCTTCCTCATGACCGGCCTCCTCCCGTTCATCGAGCGCTGGTTCGGCGTCCTCACCGACCTCAGCCTGCTGGAGATCGGCGACGTCGCCCATCCGCTCCTCCAGGAGCTCGTCCGGCGCGCCCCCGGCACCTACAACCACTCGATCAACGTCGCCAGCCTCGGGGAGGCAGCGGCGGACGCGATCGGGGCCCGCGGCCTGCTCGTTCGCGTCGGCGCCTACTTCCACGACGTCGGCAAGATGCTCAAGCCGGACTACTTCGTGGAGAACCAGGGGAAGGAAAACCGTCACGAGTCGCTGGTGCCCGCCATGAGCACGCTGATCATCGTGGCCCACGTCAAGGAGGGGGTGGAGCTCACCCGGCAGTACAACCTGCCGCAGCCGATCGTCGATCTCGTCGCCGAGCATCACGGCACGACGCTCGTGGAATACTTCTACCGCCGCGCGACGGAGCGGTCGCAGGCCGACCCGCACGCCGCGGAGGTCGACGAGCACACCTACCGCTATCCCGGCCCGAAGCCGAGCACCCGCGAGTCGGCGGTGCTCATGCTCTCAGACGCCGTCGAAAGCGCCAGTCGGACGCTCACGGAGCCGACGCCGGCCCGGATCGCCAGCCTGGTCCACGATCTGGCGATGAAGCGGCTGCTCGACGGCCAGTTCGACGACTGCGGCCTGACGCTCGAGGAGCTGGCCGTCGTCGAGCAGAGCCTCGTCAAGAGCCTGACGGCCGTCTACCACGGCCGCGTCAAGTATCCCGACCAGCGCACGGCATAGGCGGCGGTGAGCTGGATGGCACAACCTTCCTTTCCAGCGCGTCGGACGCGTCGCCCCCGGGCGGTCGCGGCCGACGCCTCCCGGCACGAGGTCGATGTCGTCGATCGGCAGCGTTCGCTGCGTCTGCCGCGCGGCTGGCTCGCCGGCGTCGTCCACCGGGCGCTGGCCCGGCAGGGGATCACCACGGCCGAAGTCTGCGTGCTGCTGGTAGACGACCGGCGGATCGCGCGGCTGCACGCCGACTGGCTCGGCGTCGCCGGCCCGACCGACGTGATCACGTTCGCATCCGCGGCGGCCGGCCCGCCCGACGGCGTGCTCCGCGGCGACATCGTGGCCAGCGCCGAGACCGCCCGGCGGGTGGCCCGCGCGGTCGGCTGGCAGCCCCGGCAGGAGCTCGCCTACTACGTGATCCACGGCATCCTCCACCTCGCCGGCTACGACGACATGACCGCGGCGGACCGGCGGGCGATGCGGGCCCGGGAACGGGTCCTGCTGGCGGCCGCCGGCCTGCCACCGGCGCCGCGGCCGCGCCGGGCGAGGAACCGGCCATGAACGGCTTCGGCACCGGCATCGCGCTGCTCATCGTGGCCAGCCTGGCAGCCGTGCAGGCCCGCGCCGTCCGCGGCGCGCAGCGGCAGCTGATCCAGGAGCTCTGCCGGCGCCGCGGCCGTCCCGAACTGCACGGCGAGATCGCCGCGGCCGCCGAGTCGATCGCCTTCGTGGCCGCGTCGGCGGTCGTCGGGGCGGCGGTCGCCGCCACGCTCCTCGTGTTCCGCGGCTTCCTCGCCGCCGGCCACGGCCTCGCCCTCGGCACCTCGGCGGTCGCCGGCTGGATCGTGCTCGCCTGGCTGCTGCTCGTGGTCGTGCCGATGCTGCTCGTGCGGTTCGCCGGGCCGTGGATCGTCGTCGCCACGTGGTCGATCTGGCGGCCGATCGTCGGGACGATCGCGCCGCTGGTGCGACACCTGGCCCGGGCCGCGGCGGCGCTCGGCCGTCCGCTCGTGCGCCGTGCCGCCGATGCATCCGACCACGAGGAGCTCCGCCACGTCGTCGACGAGGCCCACCGCGAGGGCCGGCTGGAGGGGGCGGCCCGCGACATGATCCGCGGCGTGATCGGCCTGGAGGAGGTCCGCGTCGCCGCGATCATGACGCCGCGGACGAAGGCGGTGTCGATCCCGGTCTCCTCGTCGTGGGACGAGGCGGTGGCCGCGGCGGTGGAGAGCGGTCACACGCGGCTGCCGGTCTGGGACCGGTCGCCGGACGACGTCATCGGCATCCTCCACATCCGCGACGTGCTGGCGCGGATCGCCGCCGCGCTGCCCGGCGGCGGTCCGGGCCCGCCCGCCGCGCCGCCCGCGATCCGCCCGCTCCTGCGTCAGCCGTGGTTCGTCCCGGAGACGATGAGCGTGCAGAAGCTGCTGCGCGAGTTCCAGCGCGGCAACACCCACATGGCGATCGTCACCGACGAGTTCGGCGGCGTCTCGGGGCTGGTGACGATCGAGGACGCCCTCGAGGAGATCGTCGGTGAGATCGCCGACGAGCACGACGAGGCGTTCACCGACGGCCTGCGGATGCTCGGGCCGCATGCCTGCGAGGCGTTGGCATCGGTCCACCTGCCGGTCGTCAACGAGCGGCTCGGCATCGCCCTGCCGGTGGCGGCGGACTTCGAGACGCTGGGGGGGTTCGTGTTCCACGAGTGCGGCCGCATTCCCGAGGTGGGCGAATCGCTGGTGGCCGGCGGCGCGCGGCTGGAGGTTCTCGCCGCCACGCGGCGCCGCATCGACCTCCTCCGGGTCGAACGGCTCGAACCGGCGGCCGGCGCGGCGGCTTCCGACGGGCGGCGCGATGATCGCTGACAAGGCCCGGGCGCTGGTGATCCGCGCGACGCCGTTCGGCGAGACGAGCGCCGTGGTCACCCTGTACTGCCGGGAGTTCGGCAAACTGCGGGCTCTGGCAAAGGGGGCGTGGCGGCCGAAGAGCAGCTTCGACGGCGGGCTTGACCTGCTTTCCGCCTGTCAGGTACTCGTCCTCCGGCGTCGGAGCGACGGACTCGATCTCCTCACCGAGGCATGCCTCGAACACCGTTTCCGCATCGGCGGGAGTTCGCTGGCGTTCCTCGGCGGGATGCACGTGGCCGACCTGCTCGACGCGCTGACCGCCGACGCCGACCCGATCCCGGAGCTGTTCGATGCCGCGCACGCGACCCTCCGGGACCTGTCCGCCGCCGCGGCCGAGGCGAACTGGATTCAGCCCCGGCTGGTGCACTGCGAACTGGCGATCCTCGCGGCGATCGGCCACGGGCCGGCGCTCGACCGCTGCGCCGAGTGCGCCGGACCGCTGCCGAGCGGCAGCCGCGTGCCCTTCGCGATGCTCGCCGGGGGCACGCTCTGCGGCCGCTGCCGGAGCGGGAAGCGGGCCGTGGTCTCCGTCTCCGCCGCCGCGCTCGACGCCTTGCGACGGCTGGCGGCGGCTGGCTTCAGCCGCGCCGACCACGCCCTGCCCGCGCCGATCGCGGGGGAGGTGCGGGCCATCATGAACACCTATCTCGCCCACCTGCTCGGCCGCCCGCCACGGGTCGCCGGGCGGCTGCAACCCCGACCGGATCGGCGCCGGACGGATCCAGGCCCTCGCGGCGCCGCGGACCAGACGTCTGCATGACCACCCAGCACGACCATTTCCCGACGCGTTGCGGCTCCCCCCTTGTGCCGGCCCTCGCCGCCTGGGCCGTCGCCTGCGCTGGCTGCGCCACGATGAAGATGCCGGAGATGCCCTGGCTGGAGAAGCAGGTCAAGGAATCGGCCGACTCCTCGGTGATCTCGTCCGAGCTCGCGCCCGAGGAGCAGGAACTCGGCTGGGACTACTTCAAGGGGGAGAACGTCAAGAAGCGCTTCAAGAAGATGGTCGGCCGCGGCCCGAACGAGCCGGTCGCCCGCACGGCGCTGGCCGAGGCGGACGGACTGTTTCGCGAGGGCCGCTACCGCGACGCGATCCCGAAGTACAAGCAGGCGATCGACCGCTGGCCCGACTCGCTGATCGAGGAGGAGGCGATGTGGCAGCTCGCCGAATGCCTGTTCTTCACCGACCAGTACCCGAAGGCCGAGGACCAGTACGACGAACTGGTCAAGAAGTACGCCAACACCCGGTACCTCGACCGCGTCGCCCAGCGGCAATTCGTCATCGGCCAGTATTGGATCGCCCTCGACCAGAAGCACAACTACCTGACGATCTCCCCCAACCTGTTCGACCGCAGCCGGCCGATCTTCGACACCCGGGGCCGGGCCCTCAAGGCCTTCGACCACGTGCGGATCAACGACCCGCGCGGTCCGCTCGCCGACGACAGCGTGATCGCCCAGGCCAACGTCCACTTCCTCGACCGCCAGTGGCTCGACGCCGACTACCACTACGGGCTGCTGCGGAGCGAGTATCCCGACAGCGACTTCCTCCTCCAGGCACACCTCTTCGGCCTGCAGGCGAAACTCCAGGCCTACCAGGGGCCGCAGTACGAGGGGAGCATTCTCGAGGAGGCCGAGATCCTCGCCGACCAGACGCTCGTGCAGTTTCCCGACAAGCTCGGCCGCGAGGACGAGGAACGGGTGCGGACGACGCGGGCGGAGATCGCCGCGCAGCTCGCCCGCCGCTACTGGGAGCGGGCCGAGTTCTACGCCAAGGGGCGGCACTACACCGCGGCCCGGATCTACTACGCGATGATCGATCGCGACTACCCGAAGACGCTGCTCGCCCAGGAGGCACGGCGGAAGTACGCGGCGATCCACGACCTCAAGGACGTGTCGGACGACCCCTTCCCGATGCTCACCCGGGTCCTCAACCCCGACAAGCTCAAGGACGCGGAACTCGATGCCGCGGCCGAGGCCGCCGTCATGGCCCGCGAACCCGCCGGCGCCGGATCCCAGATCCGCTGACGCCCGCCCCATCCGCCCCGCAGGCCGCCCCATGGCTCCCCGCTCCACGTCCTGGCTGCCGTGGCTGCTGGCCCTCGCCGCCTGCACCGGCTGCGCCGGCTACCGGTTCGGCAACAACACGCTCTACGCGCCGAACGTCCGCACGGTCTACGTGCCGGTCTTCCAGTGCGACAGCTTCCGCACCACGCCGGCCATCGACATCGGCGAGCGGCTCACGGAGGCCGTCTGCAAGGAGATTGAAAAGCGGACCCCCTTCAAGGTCGTCGGCTCCGCGGCGGGCGCCGACAGCACGCTCAGCGGTCGGATCGTGGCCGACACCAAGCGGATGGTGGTCGAGAGTCCGACCGACCAGTCGCGGATGGTGGAGCTCAACTACCAGGCGCTCGTGGAGTGGGCCGACCGCGGCGGCACCGTGATCGCCTCCGGCGAGGTGCCGCTGCCGGCGGCACAGGTCGACGTCGGCCAGGCGGCGGCGATCGTTCCCGAGTTCGGCCGGTCGGTGGCGAGCGCGCAGCAGGAGGCGATCGTCAAGCTCGCCCAGCAGATCGTGGGCCTGATGGAGGAGCCGTGGTGATTGGCGGCGGCGACCGGCCCCTTGAGCGAAGGCCACGACCCGCGTTCCGTCAATCCTGCTGCGGCGGTCGGCGAAATCCCTGTTCGGGTCCGCGGTCGCCGCGGTCGGGGCGGTCGGGGCGGCCGGGGCCGGCAGGGGCCGGGCCATTTCGCTGCATCAACTCCCGCATCCGCTCCCTCCCCTCCGCGAACTCCTCCCGCGACAGGCTGCCGTCGCCGTCGCGGTCGAGACGATTGAACGCCTCCTCACCGCCGGGGCCGGCACCCGGCCGCCCCGACCCCCCGGGCCGCTCCCCATCCGGACGCCGCGGCCGGTCGCCGTCGGCCCGCTGCGGCCGTTCGCCGTCCGGCCCCGTGCCCTCGGCCCGCCGCGGCCGCTCCGCGGGCCGCGGCGGCCCATCGCGCCCCTCGCGGCCGCCCGCCGACCGCATCCGCTCCGCGGCGGCCGCCATCTCCTTGTCGTCGATCGCGCCGTTGCCATCGGCGTCGAGTCGGGCAAACGCGGCCTCGAGTTCGCTGCTGCGGGCCTTGATGAACTCGTCGCGGGTCACCCTGCCGTCGCCGTCGGCGTCGGCCCGCCGGAGCCTGTCACCCGGATCGCGGCCCACGGGCGGCTGGGCGGCCGCCCCCTGTACGAGCAGGGCGGCGGCGACGGCGAGCAGGGCCGGGCGAAACGTGGTGGTCATGGCGTGCCTTTCTGTGATGGGGACGGTGGCGCGGATTTCGTGAACGGGGTCGTGGTCGATCGGTCGTCGCCAGTCAGGCGATGATCTCCCGGGCCACGGTGCCGTGGACGTCGGTGAGGCGGAAGTCGCGGCCGGCATAGGGGAAGGTGAGCCGCTCGTGGTCGAGCCCGAGGAGGTGGAGCAGCGTGGCGTGCCAGTCGTGGATGTGCATCCGCTTCTCGACGGCCGCGTAGCCGTGCTCGTCGGTCGCCCCGTGGGCCATGCCTCCCTTCACGCCCCCGCCGGCCATCCAGAGCGTGAAGCCCTTGTTGTTGTGGTCGCGGCCGTCGGCCCGCTGGCCGTGCGGCGTGCGGCCGAACTCGCCCCCCCAGACGACGATCGTCTCGTCGAGCAGGCCGCGGTCGGCGAGATCGCCGAGCAGGCCGGCGATCGGCCGGTCCACCTGCCGCGCCGAGGTCTCGAGCGCCGTGCCGAGGTTGAAATGGTGGTCCCAGCCGCCGTGCGTCACCTGCACGAAGCGGACGCCGGCCTCCACCAGCCGCCGCGCCATCAGGCACTGCCGGCCGAAGGCGTCGGTGCCGTCGCCCCCCACGCCATAGCGCTCGAGCGTGGCCGGCGTCTCGCCGTCGATGTCCATCACCCGCGGCACCTCGTCCTGCATGCGGAAGGCGAGCTCGTACGACTCGATGACGCCCTCCGTGTCTGGGCTCACGCCGCCGTCGAGCTCGAGCCGGGCGGCATTGAGCCGCTGGACGAGGTCGAGCTGGTCGCGTTGGGCCGCGCGGTCGAGCAGCGGGCTGGTGATGTTGGCGACCGTCGCCGGCCGCCCCGCGCCGGGCCGGGCCGCGAGCCGGGGCTGCATCCGTGCCGCCACCTGCGTCGCCTGGTAGACGGCCGGCAGGAACGCGCTGCCGAACGTGCGGGCGGCGGCGGCGGGCGGATTGATGACGATGAACCCCGGCAGGTTCTGGTTCTCGGTGCCCAGGCCGTAGAGCGTCCAGGCGCCGAGCGAGGGGCGGACGAACTGCGTGGTGCCGGTATGGAGCTGCGTGAAGGCCTGGGCGTGCGCCGGCAGGTCGGTGGCCATCGAGTTGATGACGCACAGCTTGTCGGCATGTGCGGCGACCTCGTCGAAGAGGGTCGAGATCCAGAGGCCGCTCGTCCCGCGGCGGCGAAACTTCCAGCGCGGCGCCAGCAGCGTCGCGCGGCCGCCGCGGCCGGCGGCCGCCGGGGCGGGCTTGCCGTCGTCGGCTGCGAGCCTCGGCTTGTGGTCGAACGTGTCCACGTGCGACGGACCTCCCTGCATGCAGAGGAAGATCACGTGCTTCGCCCGGGCGCGAAAGTGCGGCGGCCTGGCGGCAAGGGGACCGGCCGCGGCCGGCAGCTCGCCCCCGTCGGCGGCCGCGAGCGCGGAGAAGGCCAGCATGCCGAACCCGTTGGCGGAGTGGCGGAGGAACGCCCGCCGCGACCCGCAGGCGAGGCGGGCGCAGCCGGGAAGACCTGCGTTGGCGGACGCTCTGGAGTGCCTGGTCATCGACGAAATCTCCGGTCAGTTGAGGTGGCGGAATTCCGCGGTGGCAAACAGGGCCTGGCAGTAGGCGACCAGCGCCAACCGCTCGCGGTCCGCCCGGGCATCACCCCGGGCATCACCCCGGGCATCACCCCGGGGTTCACCCTGGCCCGGGCCGGACGGCGGCCCGCGGCGCCGGCCGCTGAAGTCGGCGCGGAAGGCCGCGATCGCGGCCCGGTCCGCCGGGCCGGGCCGGCGGCCGAGCCCCATCTCGAAGGCCCGCTCGAACCGTTCGGCTGACGTGCCCGGCAGGCCGGTCACCCGCTCGGCGAACGCCTCCGCCAGCGACACGACCTCCGGGCTGTTGAGGAGGAACAGGCCCTGGACGGGCACGTTCGTCGCATCGCGGCGGCCGCTCGAGAGCGACGCGTCGGGAAAGTCGAAGACCGCGAGGAACTCGGGCTCCTGGTCGCGGACGATCGGCAGGTAGATCGAGCGGCAGGTGTCCGGCTTCCGGCGAACCGTGTTCACGACCTCCATCAGCCCCCGGCGATCCTCCCGCACCCGGGCCACCGGCGAGCCGGGCGTGGGCTCGAGGTCGAGCCGGCCCGCCACGGCGAGCATGGCGTCGCGGATCGCTTCCGCATCGAGCCGGCGCTGGTCCATCCGCCAGCGGAGCCGGTTGTCGGGATCGATGGCGAACGCGGCGGCGGCGTGCACGGCGGCAAGCTGGTAGCCACGGCTGAGCACGATCCGGCGAATCAGCTTCTTCACCGACCAGCCGTCGTCCATGAACGTCACGGCGAGGTGGTCGAGGAGCGCCGGGTGCGTCGGCTCCATCCCCATGACCCCGAAGTTGTCCGGGGTGGCGACGATGCCCGCGCCCATCAGCTTCAGCCAGACACGGTTGGCCATCACCCGGGCGGCGAGCGGGTTGTCCCGCGCGGCGATCCAGAAGGCGAGGTCGAGCCGGCCGCTTCCCGTGGCGATCTTCCGCGGCTCATCCGGCCCGCAGAGCACCTCGACGAGCCCGCGCGGAACGACGCCCGCCGGCTGATCGACGTCGCCGCGCTCCAGCAGCGGGCTGTCCACGGGCCGCGACCGGTCGAGGACCCCCATCGCGAGCGTCCGCGGGCTGCCGTCGGCGCGGAACTGGTCGAGGTCGGCCGCGGCCGCCGCCTGGCGATCCCGGGCCACCCGCGCGCGGAGGAACGGCGCGGCGTTGTTCGCGTCCTTGCCTTCGCGGCGCGCAGCCCGCGCGTCCCGGGCCAGATCTGCAGCGTTGTCGGCGAGTTCCTGCACCTGGCGCCGGAGCCGCTCGAGCTCGGCCGGCTCCAGCGGGGCGACCGCGGCCGCCAGCCCGGCATCCGGCGGCAGTTCGATGAGCGTCGCAGGGTGCCGGTTCTGGAGCTGCGATCCGGTGCCGTAGAGCGTCTCGCTGCTCATGAAGATGCCGGCCAGGGCGTAGTAGTCGCGCTGCGTGACGGGGTCGAACTTGTGGTCGTGGCAGCGGGCGCAGGCCAGCGTCAGCCCGAGCATCGCCTGCGAGAAGACGTCGATCTGCTCGTCGACCACGTCCATCTCGAACTGCCTGCGGTCCCGCTCGGCGAGCCCCTTGGGCCCGAGGGCGAGGAACCCTGTGGCGACGATCTTCCGCGCCTGGTCGGCGGGCCCGTCGGCCTTGAGGAGATCGCCCGCGATCTGCTCGCGGAGAAACTGGTCGTAGGGCTTGTCGGCGTTGAAGGCGTCGATCACCCAGTCGCGATACCGCCAGGCATGGGGGTAGGGAAGGTTCGACTCCTTGCCGCTGGAGTCGGCATAGCGGGCGACATCGAGCCAGTGCCGGGCCCAGCGCTCGCCGAACCGTGGCGACGCGAGGAGCCGATCGACCACCCGCTCCACGGCGTCCGCCCCCGTGTCGGCCACGAATGCCCGGATCTCGTCCGGGGTCGGGGGCAGTCCGATCAGGTCGAACGACAGCCGGCGGATGAGCGGCTCACGGCCGGCATCGGCCACCGGCGTCACGCCGGCCTTCTCCATGGCGGCGAGCAGGAAGCGATCGATCGCACCGCGCGGCCAGGCCGCGTCGCGGACCGCCGGCGGCGCCGGGGCCACCGGTTTCTGGAACGCCCAGTGGCGGCGGCCCTCGGCGACCTCGTGCTGCCAGGCGTCGGTCGGCGCCGGATCGGCCGCCGCGGTCGGCCGCGCACCGAGCAGCACCGCCGCCAGCACCGGCCCCAAGACCGCCGTCGCCCGTGTCGGAGCGGACACACGCTGCCGGATCATCGCAAGACCCTCGGAACACCCACACCTGATCGCCCTGCCAGGAGTGTAAACGGCGGTCCGCACAAAAGGTTTCGGGCCGCGGCCGCGGGGGCGATAGACTCGCGACATGACTCCCTCTTCGCCCCCCGAACACTGGCGGCTGCGGACCCGGTCACTCGACCTGCCTCGGCCCGGCGGCCGACGGCTGCCGCTGCTGATGGGGATCGTCAACGTCACGCCCGACAGTTTTTCCGACGGCGGCCGGCTGCCGAATGTCGATGCGGCGGTCGCCCACGGCCTCGGGCTGGTAGCCGCGGGGGCCGACATCCTCGACGTCGGCGGGGAGAGCACGCGGCCCTTTTCCGCGCCAGTGGACGTGGAGGAGGAGTGGCGCCGGGTTGGCGACGTGGTCCGCCGGTTGGCTGCCGAATCCGGCGTGCCGGTGTCGATCGACACATCCAAGGCGACGATCGCCGAGCGGGCCGTGGCGGCCGGGGCCGAGATCATCAACGACGTGACCGGCCTCGTGGGCGACCCCGACATGGTCCGGGTGGCGGTCGCCTCGGGGGCGGCGGTGTGCGCGATGCACATGCAGGGCACCCCGGCGACGATGCAGGTCGACCCCCGGTACGACGACGTGGTCGCCGACATCCACGCCTACCTGCGCATGCGGTCCGACGCCCTCGTGGCGGCCGGCATCCCCGTGGAGCGGATCTGCCTCGACCCCGGCATCGGCTTCGGCAAGACGCACGCCCACAACATGGCGCTCCTCGCGCATGCCGACCGGTTCCTCGACCTCGGCGTGCCGATCCTCGTGGGGCACTCGCGGAAGGGGTTCATCGGCAAGCTGCTCGAGCAGCGGCTCGGACGGCCGGCGACCGAGGCCGACCGCGACGCGGGCACCGCGGGTGCCGCCTGCCGGCTGGCGGCCCTTGGCGTGCAGGTCATCCGCGTCCACGCCGTGGGCCTCGTCCGCGCCGCCCTCGAACTGCACGCCGCCAGTGGCTGACGCGGGCCCGGCGACCTGACTCGACCGCCGCGGCACGAACGGCGCCGACCCCGTTGTCTGCCGCACTACCGGTTGAAGGGACACCGTTTGCGGTACACTCGCGGCTCGTGCCCAGCCTTGTCCGGTCGAGATTGAGAGTGGTGTCGTTGCACGACCAACGAGCGTTTCCATGACCACGATCGCAACCAGCGCCGCGCCGCCGAACCTCGCCGCCCACTGCCGCGACATCGCCGCCCGGGCGCGGCGTGCCGCCATCGACCTGGCCGGCGTTCCCGGAGACCGCAAGGCGGCCGCGCTGCGGGCGGCGGCCGCCCGGATCCGCGCCGACGCGGCCGCGATCCTCGCCGCCAACCGGCTCGACGTCGAGGCGGCGCCGGGCTTCGGCCTCGCCCCGGCGGCCATCGACCGGCTGCTCCTCGACGCGAAGCGGATCGAGGGGATCGCCGCGGGCGTCGAGGCGGTGGCGGCGCTTCCCGATCCGGTGGGCGAACTGCTCGAGGAATCGACCCGCCCCAACGGCCTGCGCGTCCGCAAGGTCCGCGTGCCGCTCGGCGTGGTGTTCTTCATCTACGAGTCGCGGCCCAACGTCACCGCCGACGCGGCGGCCGTGGCCCTCGCGGCGGGCAACGCCATCATCCTGCGCGGCGGCAAGGAGGCGGCCCATTCGAGCCGCCGGATCGTGGACAGCATGCGCGAGGCGATCGCCGGATCCGGCCTGCCGGCCGACGCCGTCCAGCTCGTGGACACGTCCGACCGGGCCGCCGTCGGCGCCTTCCTCGCCTTCGACGACCTGATCGACATCGCCATCCCGCGCGGCGGCGAGGCCCTCATTCGCCGGGTCTGCGCCGAGGCGCGGATGCCGGTGCTCAAGCATTTCTCGGGCAACTGCCACGTCTACGTCGATCGGGCGGCCGACCTCGACATGGCCGAGTCGATCACCGTCAACGCCAAGTGCCAGCGGATGGGGGTCTGCAACGCGGCCGAATCGCTCCTCGTCCACCGCGACGTCGCCGACCGCTTTCTGCCCCGGATCGGCGCGGCGCTCGCCGGCCGCGGGATCGAGATCGTGGGGGACGACGCCACGCGGCGGCTCGTGCCCGGCGCGGGCCCGGCCAGCGACGCCGACTTCGCCGCCGAGTTTCTCGGGCCCAAGATCTCAGTGGCGGTCGTCGATTCGCTCGACGCGGCGATCGACCATGTCAACCGCCACGGCTCGCGGCACACCGACGCGATCGTGACGGCCGACCAGGCCGCCGCCGACCGGTTCGCCGCCCGGGTGGACACGGCCGTCGTGATGGTCAACGCCAGCACCCGGTTCAACGACGGCGGCGAATTGGGACTCGGCGCGGAGATCGGTATTTCGACTGACAAGCTCCACGCCCGCGGCCCCTGCGGCCCGCGCGAACTCACGACCTACAAGTACGTCGTCCGCGGCAGCGGCCAGACCCGCTCCTGACGCAACACCGCTGGAGACTTATACGGCGCCCACTTGATCCTCGCGCCCCAAGCGATCCTGCTGAACCATCGGATCGGGCGGGGTTGCCCATGGCCCAGGAGCCGGCTTGAGCGCGGGCACCGATCCGCCGCAGGCGGATCGGTCGGCGAAGGCAGGATGCCGAAGCGCGGGCCGGTCTGAGTGAGCGGATGCCACGATGGCATCCCCGAACGTCCGACGATGGGGCATGGGTTGCGGGTGACCTGTGGCTGCGCTGGCCTTCCAGGCCTACGGCTTGCCGTCGTCGACGCGTTCGATCCGGCGCAACTTGTCGATCGGCACGCGGAGCGTCCCATACTCCGTCTTGATGACCAGTTCGCCCTGGTCGAGCTGGCCCGTCACGGTCGAGCCGTCGGCCAGTTGCACGCGCATTCTGGCCGTGGAGCCAGGGCCCGATGCCGGGTCCGGCTCAGGGTCAGGCCCGGGGGACGGCGTGGCGGCGACCCACGGCTTGGTCTCGATGGTGGCGAGGCCCCCGTCCACGATCGCCCGGTACACCTGCGACGCTTCCTTGCCTTTCGGTTGGGCGGCGACAAACAACGCGTCGCCATGCGCGTGCAAGGCCGTGATGCCCTGCACCACCTCCACCTGCTTCCAGCCGCGGCCGAGGTTGTTGGAGACATACAGCCCTTCGGCATCGTCGTCGGGCAGCTTCCCGTGGTTGACGATGGTGCCTCGGCCGACCACGACGGCATGCCGGTTCATGGCGATTCCGGGAGCCAGAACGCCGAGTTTCTCCCAGCGTTTCTCGTTCCAGGCGAAGACCTGATCGTCGGCCCATGCCAGGAGCCGATCATTGGCGACGAGCAGTTGCGAGACGGTGCAGCCGGGGGGTATTCCCTCGGTCGGCTTGAACTGCTCGCCGTCCGCGGAGACGTAGACCGGCACCGAGGCCTCGCGGCCCTTGCCGCCCCAGCCGTAGATGACCGACCCGACGAACAGGCGCTCCTGAAACACCACCAGATTGTTGACGATCGATCGCGGCGGCGGAATGTCGAGCACGCGTTTCCAGTTGCCCTGCCCCAGCCATCGATAGACCTCGCCATTGTGCGGCTCGTAGCCCGTGCCGGCGTAGATCGCCCCGCGGAACTCCACGAACGAGAACGTGGAGTTCGGCGGGTGGACCGGTCCCGCGTCGGCCGGCTGCCATGTCTCGCCGCCGTCTGTGGAAAAGTATGGCGGCTTGTATCCGCACCACCCACCGCCGGCAAACAGCGTTCCGTTCGCTGCTTGAAACAGCGTGTCGCGGACGTTCTGAATGTTGGATAAATCCTGCTTCTTCTCCAGTCGCAGCACGTTGTGCGTCGTCGGGTCGAGGACGGCTTTCCAGATGCTCGCGGCCGTGCCATGCCCGCAATCGGCACCGGGGTTCTGCGTCGCCAGCAGGACCTCGTTGGCGTTCTTGGCGCGCACGAGCATCGCCTGCACCGTGCCGGGAACTTCGGCGATCGCCTCCAGGCGAATCGGATCGGCGCAGTAGGAACTGGACCACGCCGGCCAGATGCAGGCAGCGAGAACCACGAGAGACTTGGTCGACTGATGCACGACACCCCTCCTGCGGAGACACACGGTTCGGAACAATCAACGGCCGGCAGGTCGCTCGGCCCCGACAAGGATAGAGACGTCTGCCGCCGCGAAAAAGTTCCAATGCGAAACATGGACATGCATCCGGGTCTCCTCACGAGAGAAGAAAAAGCCCCCTTCGTCCAGCGTGGGAAGAAGGGGGCTTTTGTCTCGGAACAGGTCGTTTCTCAGCCTATTTCGCCGCCGCCTTCTTGGTAGCGGCTCGCTTCGTCGCCTTCTTCGCGACCGAACCGGTCGCAGCTGCGACGTTCGCAGCTCCCTTAGCGATGACGTTCATGACGGCTGACTGGCGAGCCGCCCGGCGGGCTGCCATGTTCTTGCCGATTTTCTTGGCCACGCCGGCGATCTTACCCAAGGCGGTCTTGGCGGGCTTCTTCTTCGCCGCGGTCTTGGTTGCGGCGGGCTTCTTTGCAGTTTTCTTCTTGGCCACGTTTTATCCTTCAATGGGACCGGGGTACGGAACTGGCGATAGGTTAGTCCATTTACGAATGCGCGGCTACGCGATCTGAGTCAACGAGAGGCGAGACACCGAGAGGTGAGACACCTGCCCTTCCCTTATTCAAGAGGTTCTGCAGCGGAATCTGTGTGTAAAACAGGGTCCTGGATAGGCTTCGGCACGTCTCCGAGAGGAGCGTACAGCCACGGCGCCATCGCTGACAGGCCGTGGACAAAGTGGGTTTTTGTGAAGTTCCGAGAACGATCAGACTGCCAGGGTCGACTGGCCGGCGGCGGCGCATGGTGTGTCTCCGGTCGGATGCGGTGCATGTCGCGACGCGGTCGGTCCGCGGCGCCTCCGCGTGGCCTCGTCACGGGCCGCGAAGCCGCGCGGGCGCGAAGATCGCGTCGTCCAGATCCGCGTTGAGCGTCACGTTCGTGTAGGTGAACTCCGACATCAACGGCGGCTGTTGGTCGGGCGTTTCCGGCCAGTCGTACACGTCGAACCGCACGGGCACGTGCAGCGCGGAATCGATGGCCATGCTGGCGCTGAAGAACTGCAGGCCGTCGCGACGCCGCGGGTGCGTGATCCGCAGCATCTGGCAGGGCCGGCCGTTGATCGTCACGGTGGTGATCTGCTCGACGATCGTGTTGTCGGCGCGTGGATCGGCTGCGAGATCCTGCTCGAGGGTGCGGATCGTCCGATCGAGCACCTGCGAGAACCCGATCTCCGTGATCGGCATCAGGCTCTCCTGCTTGACGACGGAACTCTCGGGATCGAGGTCCGTCACGACGTAGCCGAAACGTCGGCCGCCCTTGCGGACCAAGAGCCGGTTGTCATTCTGACCGGCCACGAACAGCACCTTCCGGCCCTCGATCTCGGCGGGGCCGAGAAACTCGAGCAGCACACTCGGAGGCTGCGTCACCCGCGGGTTGGCGTGGGTTCGCTCACGAACCCACATGTCGATGTAGCGGTAAACCTGCAACTCGCCTTCGATACGCTCGCGCTTCGTGACCCGGCAGGTGAAGCCGCGCACGGTCCGCTGCAGGTAGATCTGCTCTTCGTGGGCGAACTTCAACACCCACTCGAGCGGATGGCGGGCCGGCGGCCGTGGGGCGGCGACGTTCGGCCGCAAGACTGCGGTTGGAGTGACGGCAGCGAGCGTGGTGGGGGCGGTGCCGGCTTCCTGGGCCTGCACGCCGTGGGGTCGAAAACCGGTCGCGAGCGCAGCGAGCAGAAACGCCACACCTGGGCCAAGCCAACGTCCGAACATGACACGCTCCTTCGATCAGGGCCGGCGACTGAAATCAGCATATCAGCAGGCGGTCGAGGTCCCGGCGGAATCGTCGGCTCTGAGAGGCAGCCATGCGGCCGCAGAGTCTCCCTAATCAGCACACCCCGACCGGTGGCCGACGCGGCCCAGCCGTGGAATGAACCGCATCAGGCTCTGGCACGAGCGATCCGCCATCTCGGTCCGTCACTGGCCGACGTCGCCGGCCGCAGCCGTCACCAGGGCCACGATCACCACGGCGGCCCGACGCCGTCCCGTCGCTGCGAGCGTCGCCGCCCCGAGAAGACGCCGCTCCACAGAGTTTCTGTCCGCGAGACTCGAGAGCTGGCTCCAGTGGCGCGACCGCTCCGAGCGGCCCGTGCCGGGCTACGTCGAAGAGGAACTCCGCGGCTATCTCGAGTGCGGCATCCTCTGCTTTGGATTCGCCCGCGCTCCCTGCACGGGCTGTGGCCAGGGATTTTTGGCGGGGATTCCTCACCGACGACCGCAGGCCGTCGCGGCGCTCACGAGGATCTTTCTCACCGAGATCGAGCGACTGCTCTGTGCTTTGGCAGGCCTGCCCCGCGATGCCACCAGGCCGAGCCGCTCTCGGCCTGGTGGCATCGCGGGGATTCCCAGGCCCCGGCGCGCTCCGAAATCTTTGGTGTTTCGCGCCGGGCGCAGACATACACCCGCATCCGTGCATCAGTCGGTTGGCGACGCCCGCCTCACAGCGAGTGGATGTCGATCGCGGGCAGCTCGTCGGGCGAGGGTTGAAAGACGTCGCGATCGTCGTGGCGCTGCACGAGCGCGCCCCATTCGTCCAGGCAATCCGTGACGTGTCGGGCGAGCGGGGCTTTGGATTCGCGTCACCACAGCCTCCCGTGGCGTGGTCGTCGCTCGCATGCCCGCCCGTCGCGGTACCGCCCCGCTTGCCGACATTCCCGATGGCCAGTGCCGTGATGGCCGGCGGCGCGTGACCGACGGCAGTCGCGAGCACGCTGGCTCCGCGTTGACGTCGATTTCGCCGGCAAATAGCATAAGCCATGTCGACGGTCGACATGGTGGGCGAGGCGATGGCACGCACCATGAATCAAACGCGAAATCAGACGCCGTGGGTCGTCCTCGCCGCGGTCGCCGCGTGCATTGCGGCCGGGCCGCTTCTTGGGGCGGAGTCGGCGGCGGTCGACGCTCTGTCGGCCGGGCACAGGCGGGTGGTGCCGCTGGTCAAGCAATACTGCCAGGACTGCCATGCCGGTGATCTGATCGAAGGGGAGGTCGACCTGTCGGGCGTCGGCTCTCTCGACGCGGTCCGCAGCCAGGTGAAGGTCTGGCAACGGGTGGCCGAAATGGTGTCGAGCCGGCAGATGCCGCCGCCGGAGGCCGACCAGCCGACCGACAAGGAGCGTGCCGAGATCGGGCAGTGGCTCCACGACTTCCTCAAAGCCGAGGCCCGCGCCCGGGCGGGCGACCCGGGCCGCGTCGTGCTCCGCCGGCTCAACAACGCCGAGTACACCTACACGATCCGCGACCTCACCGGCGTCGACGCGCTCGATCCGGCGAAGGAGTTTCCGGCCGACGGCGGCGCGGGCGAAGGTTTTACGAACACGGGCCAGTCGCTCGTCATGTCGCCGGCGCTCGTGACCAAATACTTCGACGCCGCGAAGGCCGTGGCCGGCCACGCCGTGCTCTTGCCCGACGGCTTCCGGTTTTCCGCGGGCGACACGCGACGGGACTGGGCCGACGAGGCGCTCGCCCGCATCCGTGGGTTCTACGGCCGCTTCACGCAGTCGCTCGACGATGCTGCCGCCGCAGCGCAGACGGTCGTGGGGCAGGGGATCCGCCTCGACCTGGGCCACGATGGATTTCTACCGACCGAGAAATACCTGCTCGCGACGCTCGCCGAGCGGGACCGCCTCGCGACGGGGGACAACGCGATCGCAGAGGTGGCCCGCGAACGGGGTTTGAATGCCAAGTATCTGGCCATGCTCTGGAATGCGCTCTCAGCGTCCGACGGATCATCGGCCGGCGGCACAGCGCCGGCACGTGAGCCGTCGTTGATCCTTGACGCGCTGCGAACGAGCTGGAAGACCGCGACTCCGGGCGATGCAGCCGCACTCGCCGCGAGTGTTGCCGAATGGCAAAAAGTGGTCTGGAAGTTCAACAACGTCGGTCAGATCGCGAGGCGGTTTGGCCGGCAGGATGGACCGCCGTCATGGATGGAGGCAGTGACGCCGCTGGTAGACCGGCAGGAATTCCGCGTGAAACTCGCGGTGCCGGAGGGAAAAGACTCGATCACGATCCGCCTCGCGGCCGGCGACGCCGGCGACGGTCGCGATCACGATTTTGCCGTGTGGGAGAACCCGCGGCTCGTGGCCCCCGGTCGGGCCGACCTGCCGCTGCGGCTCGTACGGCACATGGTGGCCACGCTCGCCACGCAACGGGAGCGGCTGGCTGCGACCGCGTCGGAATGTCTTGCGGCCGTGGCCGAGGCGGCAGCGCTCGAGCCGCCGGTCACCAGCGACACATTCGAGGCCACGGTCGCCGACCTGTCGCGGAAGCATGCCGTCGATTCGCAACTGCTGTCGGGCTGGCTTTCGTATCTGGGTATCGGTGCCGCGGAGCCGCAGTTTGCAAAACTCCTCGGCAAGAAGGTCGAACGCATCGAGGGCTGGGCGGCTGTCAACGGCTGGGGCGGCGACGGGGCGCTGGGCGTGATTGCCAACTCGTCGGACGAGCAGTTCCGCATTCCCGGCACGATGAAGCCCCATGGCGTGGCCGTGCATCCCGAGGCGAAGCAGCGGGTGATCGTCGGCTGGCGGAGTCCGATCGCGGCTGCGGTGCAGATCACGGGCGGGATCGAGGGCGTGCACGTCGGCTGCAGCAACGGCACGCTCTGGTCGTTGCAGGTCTGGCGCGGCGCCACCCGGCAGGTGCTCGCGAGTGGCACGAGCAACGCCGGCCAGCCGACGCCGATCGGCCCCTTCGATTCGATCGAGCTTCGCCGTGGCGACGTGGTGAGCGTTGTCGTTGGAGCCCGTGACGGCAACCACAGCTGCGATCTCACCGCCGTCGATCTCGTGATCCGTTCCGGCGACCGGGAATGGGATCTGGCCAAGGACGTGTCGGCCGACATCCTCGCCGCCAATCCCCATGCCGACCGCCACGGCCATGAGAAGGTCTGGCATTTTGCATCGGAACCCGATGCGCCGGACACCGGCTGGACGATTCCTGCCGGATCGCTGCTTGCCCGGTGGATGTCGGCGACCGCTGGAGAAGAGCGTGGAAAGCTCACCACGGAACTCGAGCGGCTGTTGGCGGATGGCGGCGCCGATGTGGCGAAGGACTCGCCCGATGCGGCGCTGCGACGCATGCTCCGCTCTGCGACCGGCCCGCTGCTGGCCCGCATCAAGCTCCAAGAGAAACCCGAGGAGAACGCCGATGCGGTCGCTTCAGAGGCTGGTGGCGTGGGCATCGATCCGAAGCTCTTCGGCCTTGTGGCACAGGGGCTGCCGGCCGATGCCCCTGTCGATGCCAAGGATCTCTGCGTGCAGGCGCCCTTCTCGATCGATGTCACGATCCCGGCGGAGCTTGCCGCGGGCTGCGAGTTTGTCACTGCAGGAAAAGTCCATCCGCAGTCTGGAGCGGACGCGAGCGTGCTGCTGCAGGCCAGTGTTGGTCCCGGTGCGGATGCCGTGTCATCAGGGGTGTCGCCCTCGGTGCGGGTCGTGGCTCGCAAGGATTCCGCCGCATGGAAACGGTTTGAGACGGCGTTCGCCGACTTCCGCAGCCTCTTTCCCAAGGCGCTCTGCTACGCACGGATCGTGCCGGTAGACGAGGTGGTTACGTTCAACCTCTTCTATCGGGAGGACGATGAACTCAGGCGGCTGATGCTCGACGATGCCCAGGTGAAAGAACTGGATCGGCTGTGGAACGAACTGCTCTACATCAGCCAGGAGCCCGTGGAACTGGTCGACGTCTACGAGCAACTCATGGGATACGCTTCGCAGGATCGGTCCGACCTCGTGAAGTCGTTCATGCCGATGCGCGGTCCCATCGAAGCCCGCGCCGCCGCATTCCGCCGCGAGATAGTCGACGCCGAACCGCTCCAGCTGGCGAAACTGAACTCTTTCGCCGCGCGGGCCTACCGGCGGCCACTCCGCCCGGAGGAGACGCGGGAACTGAACGAACTCTATGCCGAACTCCGCCGCGACGACCTGCCACACGAGCAGGCCTTTGCCCTCACGCTTGCCCGCGTGCTCGTGGCCCCAGCCTTCCTTTATAAGGCGGAGTCGCCGGGGCCGGGGGCGGGTCCGCAGCCGGTGAGCGATGCTGAACTGGCCACGCGGCTGAGTTATTTCCTCTGGTCGTCGTTGCCCGATGCAGCACTCCTCGAGACGGCGGCGGCCGGGAGGCTGCATGAGCCTGACACGCTGCTCGCCCAGACGCGGCGGATGCTTCGCGATGGCAAGGCGCGGCGGCTCGCGGAGGAATTCGGCACGCAGTGGCTCCACGTGCACGGCTTCGCCGAGCACGATGAGAAGAGCGAGGAGGTGTTTCCGACGTTCGCCGCCCTGCGCGGGGCGATGGAGGAGGAGACGATCCTGTTCCTCGCCGACTTCCTCCAGAACGACCGCTCGATCCTGTCGTTGCTCGACGCCGACCACACGTTTCTGAACGAAGAACTGGCGAAGCACTATTCCATTGCCGGCGTGGTAGGCCCGCAGTGGCGGCGGGTGGAAGGCGTGCGGAAGCAGGGCCGCGGCGGCATCCTCGGTCTGGCCTCCACGCTCGCCACCCAGGCCGGGGCGTCGCGGACGAGCCCGATCCTGCGGGGCAACTGGCTGAGCGAGGTGATCCTCGGCGAGAAGCTGCCCAAGCCGCCGAAGAACGTGCCCCTGTTGGCGGAGACGGTGCCCGAGGGGCTTACTGAGCGGCAGCTGATCGCGCGGCATTCGAGCGACGCCGCCTGCGCGAAGTGTCACATGCGGATCGATCCCTTTGGATTCGCACTTGAAAAATACGACGCCATCGGCAGGTTTCGCACGCAGGATGCAGCCGGTCTTCCGATCGACGCCGCCACGAAGCTGATGAACGGCACGCCGATCGACGGCCCCGACGGCCTCCGCAGCTACCTGCTCAACGACCGCCGCGACACCTTCGAACGGCAGTTCTGCCGCAAGCTGCTGGGCTACGCCCTGGGCAGGGCGGTGCAGCTCTCCGATGAGCCGCTGCTCGACGAGATCCAGGCGAAGCTGGCGGCCAACGACCATCGTGTGCACGTGGCGATCGAGGCGATCGTGTCGAGCCCGCAGTTTCGCGATATTCGCGGAGCCGACGCGGCCGATGACGGGGAGTAGCATGACTCCGGCACAACGGGAGAATCGGTGATGACCAATCGACTCGTTTCGCGGCGGACCATGCTCCGTGGTCTGGGTGTTTCCATGCCGCTGCCGTGGATGGAGTCGCTCTCCGTGTGGGCCGCCGAGTCGCAGCCTGCCGTGGGCGGGAACGAGCCGCCCGTGCGGCTGGCAGTGCTCTTCGGGGGCAACGGCTTTCATTCGAAGGAGTGGTGGGCCGAGGGCGCGGGCGCCGACATGAAGCTCGGCAAGGTGCTCGAGCCGATCGGCAGCTTCCGCGAGAAGCTGCTCTTTGTGAAGGGGCTCTACAACGAGCAGGCCCGCAAAGGCAACATCCACAGCTCGCAGACCGGCAACCTGCTCTCGGGCGCCCCGCTCGCCTCCGGCGGCGACATCCGCTCGGGCACGAGCGTCGATCAATTGCTCGCCCAGACCTACGGCCGCGCGACGAAGGTGCCGAGCCTCGTGCTCGGCTGCGAGAAGTCGAACCCGTCGGTGCACAAGAACTATTCGATGCTCTACAGCTCCCACATCTCGTGGAGTTCGCCGACCACGCCCACGCCGCTGGAGCTCTATCCCGCGCTCGCCTTCGACCGGCTCTTCAAGGAAGGGACGGAAAAGGGGGACGAGAGCGTGCTCGACGCCGTGATCGAGGAGGCGGGCGACCTGCGGCGGCGGATCAGCACGACCGACCGGCGGAAGCTCGACGAATATCTTGACAGTGTCCGCGACGTGGAGCAGCGGATCGCCACCGCCGGAGAGCGCGGGGAACTGCAGGGCTGGAAGCCGACGCTCGACAAGCCCGACATGCCGCGGCCGCCGGACGGCATCCCGCAGGACATCGCCGAGCACATGCGGCTGATGTGCGACATCCTGGTGCTCGCCTTCCAGACCGACACCACGCGGATCGTCACGCTCAAGCTCAATAACGACCACTCGGCGCTGCGGTTCCCGAACCTGTCGCGGACCGACAATCCCGCGCAGGGGATCGACTACATGATCCATCACCTGCTCTCCCATTCCGACGGGGCCGACTGGCTGAAGGTGAACCAGTTCTTCATGGAGCAGATGGCCCACGTGGCCCGCCGGCTCGATGCGATCGACGAGGGGGGCCGCACGGCACTCGACAACTCGATGATCATGATGTGTTCGAGCATGATGGCCGGTGCGAAGCACGACAACGATCAGCTGCCGGTGGCGGTGCTCGGCCGGGCCGGCGGCCGGCTCGAGTCGGGCCGCGTCCTCGACTACTCGAAGGCCGCGAATCGGCAGATGTGCCGTCTCTATCTCTCGATGCTCGATAAGATGGGCGTGCCGCAGAAGACGTTCGGCGACGCCACCGAGCCACTCGCCGAGGTCTGACTTCGGGGATCCCATCGCTCACGCTCCGGGCTTGTATGGGCGTCCCCATAAAAGCTTGCAAACCGGGGGACTCCGGGTGGGCATCGTCTTGGATCGCCCGGCATTCGATGTTGGCTGTGGGCTGAATCTGCGCA
Source organism: Planctomycetia bacterium (assembly GCA_014192425.1). NCBI lineage: Bacteria > Pseudomonadati > Planctomycetota > Planctomycetia > Planctomycetia bacterium. The sequence continues at coordinate 183,930 of BJHK01000005.1, forward strand.
CAATACATGACCATCACGCAGACCATGCGGCAGCAACACCCAAGGAGCACGCCATGCACCGCCTTCGTTTTTCTGCGATCGCTCTCACTGTCATCTCGATTGTTAGCATCGCCGCGCGGGCGGAGGAGGGGGCGCCGGCCGACCTGCTCCCCACGCTCGGCTCGATCGAACGGCTCGACCCGCGGTTCGACGCGATCGTGCCGAAGGATGCCGTCATCGAGGTGCTCGCCAGCGGGTTTCTCTGGGCCGAGGGGCCGGTGTGGCAGAAGCAGGAGAAGGCGGTTCTCTTCAGCGACATTCCGCGAAACCGCGTGATGCGATTCAAGGACGGCGAAGGCTTGAGCATCTTCCTCGAGCCGGCCGGGTTCACCGGGCCGGGTGCCTGCGGCAGTGAGCTGGGCAGCAACGGTCTCACGCTCGACAGGCAGGGCTGCCTGATCTCCTGCGAGCATGGCGACCGGCGTGTGAGCCGGCTCACGCCGGGCGGCGGCAAGCGGACGGTGGCCGACAACTACCGTGGCAAGCGGTTCAATAGCCCCAACGACTGCGCGGTGCATTCCTCGGGCGCGGTCTACTTTACCGATCCGCCCTACGGCCTCCCCAAGGGCTGGGACGACGATCACCGCGAACTCGATTGCTGCGGCATCTACCGGGTGACGCCCGATGGCATGGTGACGCTCGTGTGCGACACGATGACCCGGCCCAACGGCATCTGCCTCTCACCCGACGAGAAACTGCTCTACGTCGCGCAGTCCGATCCGCAGGCGCCGCTCTGGAAGGTGTTCAACGTCAAGCCCGACGGCACGCTCGACGAGGGGCGGACATTCTTCGACGGGACGAAACTCTTCAAGGAGCGAAAGAAGGGGTTGCCCGACGGGCTCAAGGTCGACCTCGCGGGCAACGTGTTTGCGACCGGCCCGGGCGGCGTGCTCGTGTTTGCGGCTGACGGCACGCACCTCGGAACGTTGCTCACCGGGCAGGCAACGGCCAACTGTGCCTTCGGCGACGACGGCAAAAAACTTTACATGACCGCCGACTCGCATCTCTGCCGCACGAGGCTCTCCACGGCCGGTCCGCTTCCGGGACCGTGAAGGGGGATCCCGTCGCTCACGCTCCGGGCTTGTATGCATGGCCCCATAAAAAGCCCCCGGCGTAAGCCGGGGGATGGGCATCGGCTGTGGTACCCCTGGAGCAGGAACGCGCGGGTCACGCCCGCCAGATCCGCAGCCGGCAATGCCGGGCGGCGGGGATGAAGTCTTGGGCGGTGGTCAGGAGCGTCAATTGGTGGCGCATGCAGAGCTGGGCGAGCAAGGCATCGATTGATCCGATTTGCGCGCCGAGGTAACGTTCGGTCAACGGCACTTTTGCAACCGTTTTCCGCTCGGTGAGTCGCATGCGCGCCCGGGCTGGTCGCTGACTGGTGCGTGCCGGGCCGGTCGTCGCGGGGATTCCCAGGCCCCGGCGCGCTCCGAAATCTTCGGTGTTTCGCGCCGGCAGGGGTTTCTCGACGCGCACGCCGCCGCCGACATGCGCGCCTGGGAGAACAGCGGGTTTTCCATCGACGCGACCGTCCGCATCACGCTCCTCGACCGCGACGTGCCGAGCTACTTTCAGTCGCTCGAGCATCTCCTGCGCTACTGTGCCCGGCCGCCTTTCGCACGTCATCGACTCTCCGTGATCCGCGACGCCGTTGGCCGCATCGCTCGTATCCGCTACGTGATGCCCAGGCACAAGGCGGCCACCTGGGTCGGGCCAGGCCGGAAGCGAAAGTCCACGCAGCCGGGGGCCGGCGGCGTCATCGAGCTTTCCCCATTTGAGTTCGGCGCATGACGACCGCGACGTCTTCCAGGGACAGATAGACGAACTGCCCGCGATCGACATCCACAGTCTCTGACCGCCGCCGGACGGAGGGCACCACGAAGCCGCGAGGCGGCCGGACTCGGAGAGACTCCGCGCCGACACGAGAAACACGCCGCTTCGGGGGGGAGCGGGGCCGATCCCGGGAGCCGCTTTCCGGGCCGGGGCAGCCTCGGGATGCGGCAGCCACCCGTTCACGAGCCGCTCATCAGTCGGGCAACGCTGCCGGAAGTGCCATTGACCGGGCTATCCTTCGATCCGCGCGGCCGGTCTTTCGATAGACTGCGTCCGCTGCCGCGGCCGGCCACCCACAACGCCATGCCATGAAAAAAGTCCTCTTCTCGACGCTGCTCGCCGCAGTTTTTCTCGCCATGCAGAACTCGCTCCCGGCCGCCCCGCCCCCCGAACCCGCCGACGACTACCTCTGGCTGGAGGACGTCTCCGGCCCGCGGGCCCTCGACTGGGTGAAGGCACGCAACGCCGACAGCGTGGGCTCCCTCGCCGCCGGCGGCGGCTTCCAGGACCTCGAACGGCGGCTGCTGTCGATCCTCGACTCCAAGGACAGGATCCCCGGCGTCTCGCGAATCGGCCGCAGGTTCTACAACTTCTGGCGGGATGCCGCGCATCCGAAGGGGATCTGGCGCCGGACCACGCTCGACGAGTACCGCAAGGCCGAGCCCGCCTGGGAGACCGTCATCGACCTCGACGCGCTGGCGAAGGCCGAGGGGGAGAACTGGGTCTGGCACGGGGCGACGGTGCTCGAACCAGAGGATCGCCTGTGCCTCGTGTCGCTGTCGCGCGGCGGTGCCGACGCCGACGTCGTCCGCGAGTTCGACCTGGAGACGAAGGCATTCGTCGCCGGGGGATTCCACGTCCCGGAGGCCAAGAGCAGCGTGGCCTGGCGCGGCCCCGACGCCCTGTTCGTGGCCACCGACTTCGGCCCGGGATCCTTGACGACGTCGGGCTACCCGCGGACGGTCCGCATCTGGCCCCGCGGCACGCCGCTCGCCGAGGCCCGACCTGTCTTCGAGGGCCGGCCCGAGGACATGTCGGTCGGCGGCTGGCGGGACCACACCCCCGGCTTCATCCGCGACTTCGTCACGCGGCGGATCGCGTTCTACTCCAGCGAACTGTTCCTGCTTCGCGATGACCGCCCGATCAAGATCGAAAAGCCCGACGACGCCGAGGCGCGGGTGCACCGCGAGTGGCTCCTCGTCAGGCTGCGGTCGCCATGGACGGTGGGGGGCACGACCTATCCGGCCGGCGCCCTGTTGGCCGCCGACTTCGCGCGGTTTCTGGCAGGCGAGCGGTCGTTTCACGTGCTCTTCGAGCCCACGGAGCGGATCTCGCTCGCCGGCTTTGCCGGCACGCGGAACCATCTGCTCGTCTCCACCATCGACAACGTCCGCAGCCGGCTGTTCGTGCTCACGTTCCGCAATGGCGCCTGGCAGCGGCGACCGCTCCCCGGCGTGCCGGAGATCGGCACGGCGCAGGTGTCGCCCGTCGATGCCCTCGACTCCGACGACTATTTTCTCACCGCCGCCAGCCCGCTCCAGCCGGCGCTGCTGTCGCTCGGCAGCGCCGCGGCCGACGCGGCGCCCGAGCGGCTCAAGCAGTCGCCGTCGTTCTTCAAGGCCGACGGTCTCACGGTCTCGCAGCACGAGGCCGTGTCGGCCGACGGCACGCGGATCCCCTACTTCCAGATCGGTCCGGCGCGGCTCCCCGCCGACGGCAGCACGCCGACGCTCCTCTACGGCTACGGCGGCTTCGAGATCCCGCTCCTTCCTTCCTACGACCCGATCGCCGGCGCCGCCTGGCTGGAACGGGGCCATGTGCTCGTGATCGCCAACATCCGCGGCGGCGGGGAGTTCGGCCCGCGCTGGCACCAGGCGGCGCTCAAGGACCGCCGGCCGCGGGCCTACGAGGACTTCGCCGCCGTGGCCGAGGACCTGATCGCCCGCCAGGTGACGTCCCCGCGCCGGCTCGGCTGCCGCGGCGGCAGCAACGGCGGCCTGCTCGTGGGCAACATGTACGCCCGGCGGCCCGACCTGTTCTGCGGCATCGTCTGCCAGGTGCCGCTCCTCGACATGCGGCGCTTCAACAGGCTTCTCGCCGGGGCGAGTTGGATGGGGGAATATGGCGATCCCGACAAGCCGGAGGAGTGGGCGTTCATCCGCGGCTTCTCCCCGTACCACATGGTCGATCGCGACCGCACCTATCCGGCACTCCTCCTCACCACGTCCACCCGCGACGACCGCGTCCATCCCGGCCATGCCCGGAAGATGGCCGCCCGGCTCGCGGAATTCGGCAAGCCGGTGATGTACTACGAGAACATCGAGGGGGGGCACGGCGGCGCCGCCGACAACCGGCAGAAGGCGTTCATGGAGGCGCTGGGCTACACGTTCCTCGAGCGCCAGGCAGCGGCGCCGTAAGCACCTGCTCCGCCGACCAGCCGGCGGCCCGCAGGTCGGCTATCGCCAGCCCGCCTGTCCGCTTCGCCAGCCGGTTCCCCTGCGCATCGCACACCAGGGGCATGTGGCAGAACGCCGGCGGCCGCCAGCCGAGGGCCTCGTAGATCAGCACCTGCCGGGCCGTGCTCGTCAGCAGGTCGGCGCCGCGGACCACCTCCGCGATCTGCATCGCATGATCGTCGGCGACCACGGCCAGTTCATAGGCCGCCCCGTCATCCCGCCGCCAGACGACGAAGTCGCCGAAATCGACGCCGGCCGTCCGCACGACGCGGCCCTGTATGGCATCGGTGAACTCGATCACCCGGCCGTCGGGGACGCGGAACCGCCAGGGCACGCCGCCGGGCGTGGCCGCCCGCTCCCATCGCGCGGGCCGCAGGGACGGCGGAAAAATCGGCTCATCCACGTCGTGCGGCGCGGCCGCGGCCGCCTCCACGTCGCGACGCGAGTGCGGACTCGGGTAGATCGCACCCGCCGCCTCCAGCCGGCGCCAGATCTCCCGGTACCAATCGGCCCGCCGGCGCTGCTCATAGGGGCCGTGCGGGCCGCCGACGTCCGGCCCCTCCGTCCAGGCGAGCCCGAGCCAACGCAGGTCGGCGATCGCCGCGCCGACGAACTCGGGCCGGCAACGACTGCCATCGAGATCCTCGATCCGGAGCACGAGCCCCGCGTCACCGGCCCGCTCCGCCGCCCGGGCGAAGGTCCGGGCATGGCCCACGTGCAAGAGGCCCGTGGGCGTCGGCGCGAGCCGGCCACGGCAGCCCATCAGAGGAGCCACCAGGCGTTGCTCGAGAGCACGTAGGCGCCAAGTGCCAGATTGGTCGCCGCGTGGCAGAGAATACAGTCGATCGGTCGCCGCGTCGCCGCCGCGATGCCGCTGACCAGCGCGAACCATCCGACCGCCGCCACCGCCTCGGCCGGATGCGTGAGGCCGGCGTAGCCGGCGCAGGTCGCCGCCGCCACGGGCGTGACAAGGCCGAACGGCACCTCCCAGAATCGCTCCCGCTCCACGTAGCGGAGGAGGAACCCGCGCAGAAAGAGTTCCTCGGCAATCGGCACGACGACCACGAGCCCGAGCGCACGCACCAGCAAAAAGGCCCAGGCCGCGGGGCCGGTCCCGAGCGCCGTGAATGGATCGTAGCCGGCGCGGCCGCCGCTGCCCGCCCAGCCGGCATCCCGCTGCCAGGCGGCGAGAACGACCCAGGGAATGACGAGGCCGAGGCCGACGAGCGGCGGCCACCACGAGGGCCGCCCGACCCATGCCCGGATCGCCGGCCAGCACCAGGCCAGCACCAGGCAGGTGACCACGACCCGCACGCCGTAGGCGACGGGATAGCCCCCCGGCAGACCGAGCGTCTCGAGCGGACCGGTGCCGAGAAACACGACGAGCGGAACCACGCACACGAGCCATGGCCGCTCCGGACCATGATTGACCGGACCTCCGCTGGCGGGCGCGGCATCGTGCGGGGGGGCAACGGGCATGCGGGTCTCGACTCGCGGCTGCCGGCCCAAAAAAGGCCGCCAAAGGGTCGTCTGTCAGGAAATTCCCCGCCGCAGTATATTCGACGGGCTCGCCGTCGCCGCACGACTCGTTTTCGTCCCGCCAGGCGGCAGGAATGTCTCCGGGGCACGGTCCCGGAGACAGTGCCCGCAGACCACAGCCAGACCCCAAAAGCCAGAACTCAAAAGCCAGAACCCGAGGATCTTCGTTTCCATGGACCTGACACTGCTTCGCAACATGGGCATCTCCGCCCACATCGACTCCGGCAAGACCACGCTGTCGGAGCGGATCCTGTACTACGCCGGCCGCATCCACCGGATCCAGGAGGTCAAGGGAGACGGCGACGGGGCGACCATGGACTACATGGACCTCGAGCGCGAGCGCGGAATCACCATCACATCCGCCGCCACCAGCGTCCGCTGGGGCGACTGCGACATCAACCTCATCGACACACCGGGCCATGTCGATTTCACAGTCGAAGTGGAACGCAGCCTGCGGGTCCTCGACGGCGCCATCCTCGTGCTCTGCAGCGTGGGCGGTGTGCAGAGCCAGTCGATGACCGTCGACCGGCAGATGAAGCGTTACCGCGTGCCGCGGTTGGCCTTCGTCAACAAGATGGACCGCACCGGCGCCAACTTCGAGCGGGTCGTGCAGCAGCTCAAGGACAAGCTCGGCTGCCATGCCATCCCCTACCAGATCCCGATCGGCAAGGAGGACAAGCTCGAGGGCGTGATCGACCTCGTCCGCATGAAGGCCCTGTACTTCGACGGCGACAACGGCGAGAAGGTCCGCGAGGAGGCGATCCCCGCCGAGCTCGAGGCCAAGGCCACCGAGGCCCGGCACAAGCTGCTCGAGGACCTCGCCATGTATTCCGACTCGCTGATGGAGAAGCTGCTCTCCGAGGAGGTGCCGACGGAGGACGAGATCCACGCCGTCACCAAGGCGGCCGTCCATTCCCAGAGCATCACGCCGGTGTTCTGCGGCTCGGCCTACAAGAACAAGGGGGTGCAGGCCCTGCTCGACGCCGTCGTCCGCTACCTGCCCAACCCGCTGGAGCGGAAAATCGTCGCCAAGAACTGGACCAACGCAGACGAGAAGTTCGACCTCGAGGCCGACCCGAAGAAGCCGCTCGTTGCCATGGCCTTCAAGATCGTCGACGATCCCTATGGCCAGCTGACCTTCATGCGGATCTACCAGGGCACGCTCAAGAAGGGGGACACCTACGTCAACCAGCGGACGAGCCAGAAGCAGCGGTTCAGCCGCATCGTCCGCATGCACGCCGACAAGCGCGAGGAGATCGACATCGCCGAGGCGGGCGACATCGTCGCGGTGATGGGCGTCGACGCGGCCAGCGGCGACACGTACGCCGCCGACGCCAAGTACTGCACGCTGGAAAGCATGTTCGTGCCCGAGCCGGTGATCAAGATGGCGATCACCCCGACGCAGCGGGACGGGCTCGACAAGCTGGTCAAGGCGCTGCAGCGGTTCACCCGCGAGGATCCCACGTTCCGCGTCGCTACGGACGAGGAGACGGGGGAGACGCTGATCGCCGGAATGGGCGAGCTGCACCTCGACATCTACGTCGAGCGGATCAAGCGCGAGTACAAGGTGGAAGTGACGGTCGGCGCTCCGAAGGTCAGCTACCGCGAGGCGCCGACGCGGAGCACCGCCTACGACTACAAGCACAAGAAGCAGACCGGCGGCTCCGGCCAGTACGCCCACATCATCGGCCATCTCGAGCCGCTCCCCGAGGACGCGTCCGAGAACTTCATCTTCGAAGACGCGGTCGTCGGCGGCCGCGTGCCGCGGGAATACATTCCCTCGGTCGAGAAGGGCTTCCTGTCCGTGCTCAGCAAGGGCCCGATCGCCGGCTTCCCGATCGTGGGCGTCAAGGCCACGCTCGAGGACGGCTCGTACCACGACGTCGACTCCAGCGACATGGCGTTCCAGATCTGCGCGCGGGCCGGCTTCCGCGAGGCGTTTCTGGACACGAAGCCGGTGCTCCTCGAGCCGATCATGAAGATGGAGGTCGAGGTTCCGGCCGATTTCCAGGGGGCCGTGACGGGTGAGCTCAACAAGCGCCGCGGGCTGATCGTCTCCACGGAGACCGTCGGCAACGCCTCGACGATCATCGCCGAGGTGCCGCTGGCCGAGACCTTCGGCTATTCGACCGATCTGCGGAGCATGACGCAGGGTCAGGGCGTGTTCACGATGGAGTTTTCCAAGTACCGTCCCACCCCGATGAACATCCAGAGGGAGATCATCGAGGATCGCAAGAAGGCCGACCTCGCCGCCGCCAAGTAGCCCGCCGCCACGGACCGCTCGGCGGCCGGTCGCGGTGAGCGGCCGGTCAGTGTCTGATCGTGGTCAGCGGGCGACCGCTGCCGTGATCCCGTCCCAGAGGGTGAGCCGGGCCGCCAGGCACTCCTGCGCGGCCCGCGATGCCTCGGCCCAGAGCCGCGAATCGCGGCCGCAGAGCCGGGCCAGGATCCGCCGGCAGGCGGGGGCGTGGTGGTCGTCGTCGTGATCGATGTGCCGCTCCAGGTAGAAGCGAAACCGGTTCCATGACTCCGGCTCGTGCGCCGCGAGCCTGACGACGACCCGCCGGAACATGTCGGGGATCACGTCCTCGCGGCCGTGGGTGAAGGCGGCCACGATGCCGGCCGTCGAGCCCGATTCGATGACGGCGAACGACCGACGCACGAACTCGATCGCCTCCGGGGGACCGCCGCAGCCGGCCAACGCCCGCGGGAGAGGCGTGCCCGCGCCGAGGGCGGCCAGCAGCCGCTCGATCGGACCGCTGTCGGCACCGGCCTGCCGCATGGCGTCGAGATAGAGTTCGAAATGGGAGGCCGAGCCCCCCTCGGGCAGCGCGTCCGACTCCTCGTCGAGGACGATCTCATTGACCAGCCGCCGGGCTTCCGGGTCGGGCGTCGGCCGCCAGGGGACCGTCGTGCAGGTGAGTCGTTGCTGCATCGCCTTGAGCAGGCTCTGGAAGTCCCAGACGGCGAAGACGTGGGACTCCATGAACCGGCGCAGCCGGTCGGGACCATCGATGGCGGCGTAAATCGGGTGCCGGAGGAGCCGCTCCCGGAAATCCCCGAGATCGATGACCGGCTCGGCGGGAAGCGACGGCGGAGGCATGGTGACGGGGGGCATGGGCGGGCCTGCGGAGGAGTCGAATACCCTTTTATAGCCCGCCCACCGACGGCGGGGAGGCTGTTCCGCGGCCGCCGGCCGCAGGGCTCAGTGGGGCACGAACGTGTGCCGCACGGTGATCTGCCGCACCTGGCGGCTCGTCGGCTCGTAGCAGCGAATCCGGACCTCGATGCCACGCAGTGGAAAGCCGTAGGGGGGGGCGGTCTCCCTCTCCCCGGCATCGTCGATCACGCCGTTGCCGTCGTCGTCGAGGCCATTGAGCGACTCGTCCACGAGTGTGTCGCCGTCCTCGTCGCGACCATTGGCCTCGTAGTTGCTGCTCCACGTGTCGTAGGTGCGGCGGTCCGACGAGCCGGCGGCCTGAAGGCCGCTGCGGGCGTCGCCGAACCCCGCAAAGTGGGCGGGGACGGCGGGAAGCAGGTCGTTGACGGTGACGCCGTGGCCGAGGTCGACATACGCCCCGCTGGCGACCGCCGCAGGGCCGGGGAACCCGGGATCGCCCGGCACCACCGGCGTGCCGCCGGTCGCCAGGCCCACCGGCGCAGCCGGGTCGAAGACGCGGACGTCGAAGCCGAGGACGTGGGTGAGCACGACATCCTCGCCACGACGCTGGCTCGTGGCGTCGAACACCAGGCCCTCGATCGCCGCCGGAAGCAGTTCCGCCGTGCCAGAGGTCGAGGCCGCCTGGTGGGCCACGAATGGAAACGGGAAGCCCGACGTCGTGAGCCCGGCCACATTGTGCATGAACCGGCATTCACGCCGGCTCAGGTCGGCGAGCGTGTTGGGAAACAGCACGCTCCCCTCGCGCCGCACCGAGACGTCGCAGGGGGAATTGAAATAGCCGGCCCACGAGCTCCAGCCGACCGTGTTCTCGCCAACCCGGAACGGGTCCGCCCCAACGTAGCCCATCACGAGCAGCTGCCGCCGGTAGACGGTGTAGGTGACCGGACCGCTGCTCCCCGGCGTGGGCCGGGCGAACCAGGCGACCTCGGCCACCGTGCTCTCGAACGTGTCCACGAGCGCCGTCGCAGACGCCGAGACCGTCGGCGCCCGGCCGATGAACGGGGCCTCGGAATTCCGCGTCGTGAACAGCAGGACGTCGTCGTGGTCGCCACTGACGATGCCACCGACGGCGTCGTTGAGCGTTCCGCTGACGATGCCGGCGAGACTGGTGGCGTCGGTCGCCGGTCCCTCGATGATCTCCAGGTAGCCCTCGGCCGCCGCCTCCGCGGCGGGCACCGTCCGCGCCGTGATCCCGGCGAGGTCGGACCGCAGCCGCCAGGCCGCCGTTCGCATCCGGCCGTCGAGGTCGAGGACCGCCCGGCTGCCGGAGATCGCCCCGCCGAAGACCGCGAACACCTGGGCGACTGCCGCCATGAGCAGCAGCGTCGCCGAGAGGGCGATCATCATCTCGATGAGGGTCATCGCCCGGCGGGTCATTCGATGATCCTCCGCACCCGCACGCAGTCCCAGACGTTGTGGTCACGCCCCTCCTCGAAGCCGACCGGGATCGAGCGATCCACGATGTAGAACGCCCGATGGTCGCGGACCGAGTCGGGATCGCCCGTCACCGACTCGCGCAGCGTGATCCAGACGGCGAACAAATTGGATCGCGGCGTCGCCGTGTTCGCCAGCCGCGTCGCCGTGTAGATTCCGTGGAGCGGATTCAGGTCGACGGGGAGAACGTTCGCCGCATGGGCGTCGGCCGCGGGCGTCGTGGACGTCCCGGAAAGCGCCATGACCGCCGCCAACGACTGGCCGGGCGTGGTCTCCAGGTCGGCCGCGGTCCGGCTCACGACCGGTGCGTTGAGCGGCCCGGCCACGACCGCGTCCCAGACGTCGTCGGCCGTCACGGTGTTGAGGTTCACCCGGCCCGGCTCGCGGAACGCCGAGAGTTGGTTGACCGATGTCGTGACCGCGAAGACGCCGGACTCCGCCGGCAGGCTGCTGCCGCTGGTGACGTGCAGCCCCGCGTATCGCGATGGGACGTGCACCGCGTCGAAGAGCAGGCCGAGCGGCACCGGCGCACCCGCGCTCCCCTGGTTCGCCGGCGTCGGACGGACGTAGCCCTCCAGGACTCCCGCCGCGTCGCCGTGCGGCACGAGCATCAGTTCGGCGGCGCTGACGAACGGCCGGTTGGGCCAGGGCATGCAGGCGACGTTGGCGCCGCCCGTGAAGGTCGGAAAGGCGAACGTTCCGAACGCGGGCACGGTGCTTGTGGCCTGTCCGGCCATCCGCCAGAAGGCGGTCGTGCCGCTCGACACCGACCGCTGGGTGCCGACAAGCGGCTGCGTCGAGAAGATGCTGGTGTTGACCACGCCGATGCTGCCGGAGTCGACCACCACATACCGCAGGCTGGACGTGCCGGTGTTCGTCATGTTCCACGTGTCGGCCGTCGGCACCTGGGACGGATCGGACAGCCTTTCAAGGTGGATCGTGCCCGAGCGGACCGCCGTCGTCGTCGGCGTTCCCGGGACACGCATGCCGGTCAGGGTGCGGCCGCTGCCCGACAGCGTCACCGTGACCGTGCCCGTCTGCGTCACCAGGGTGCTGCCACTGGCGAGGCAGAGCGTGGAATCGACGGCGAGCTTCGGCTTCGAGTCGCCAGTGGTGATGCCCGACGTGGCGAACTCGTCGGCGGCCGCCGTAGCGGTGTCGAGCCGCAGGTAACGGGTCGTGTCGTCGGCGACGATCCGCAGCCGCCAGATGGGATAGGCCGTCCCGGAGACATCGTCGTAGCCGGAGATCGTGCCCGAGGCGAGGACGTCCGTGGCCGGTTTCTTGCCGAGGTCGACCACGTTCGTCGGCTTGCCCGAGGCCCCGCTGGAGAGCGTGTCGAGCGCCGGATCGCACGTCTCGGCGGCGATACCGCTGGAGCCGCTGGCCCAGGCCCGGGCGTTCCATGGACGATGGAGCGCGACGAACAGCCCGCCGGTCGTCGCGTTCTCCCAGGCCAGCGTCTCGGTGATGAGGATCTCGGGCCGCTCCACCCCCCAGACCACGGCCCGCTCGGCGCCGTCGTCCGTCGTGGCGTTGCCGTCCACGCTCCAGCCGTTCTGCGGATTTGTGTCGTACTCGAATGGTGTCATCCGCGAATCGGCGTCGCGAAACTCGACCACGTTGGCGGCCCACTGGGCAAGCACGGCCCGATCGGCCGCCGGCTCGAGAGCCACCAAGAGCGTGTACAGATCCTTGAAGTAGGCCTGCCGCTGCACGTAGTACTCGACCGTCGGATCGTAGCCGGCGTTGGCGGGCGCGGCAGCGGCGAGCGGCCGATTGAGGTCGAATCGCTCGCCGCGCGACACCTCGCCGCCGATGATCCCGGAGAGGGGCTCGCTGCCGTAGAGCGTGCCGCTGGTTGCCAGCGCCAGCCAGGCCTGGATCCGGGCCGCGGCGCCGGTGGTGGGGTCGCCGCCGACGATCGCCGTGGTGTCCCAGGCATCGGTCGTCACCTTGAGCCTGGCCTCCTCTGCGGCCGACCCAAGCATGGCGGCCAGCCGGGGGGGCAGACGGTTGGCGTCCATGTCGTAGGGCCGCAGCACCGCCTCCAGTTCGGCCGGCGTGAACGGATTATCCGGGTGGTGCACGGTCGGCGCGGCGGCGAGGCTGGTGCCGTCGGTGGCCGGGTCGTGGAGTTTTCCGCCCGGGCCGCGTCTGGTGTCGAGGCGGATCTCATAGGGATCGTCGCGGGTCTCGCGGAGCGGGTCGGATGTCGTCGACCACTCCGGTTTGGCGAAGGCCACCGCCGGCACGACGCCCGAGCCGCTGGCGGCGAGCGTGACGGTCTTCATGCGCCCATGCAGGTCGGGGGGCGAATTGAAGACCCCGCGCGGCAGCGGGTAGGCACCCGACCCGTCACTGCCCCAGTTGAACGTCGCCGTGCCCGTCCACCACAGCGGCGGCACGCCGTAGTTCACGGTGATCGGCTGGTTCGGTAGCGCCCGGCGGTCGGTCCTGCGGCTGTCGTCGTCGTCCACGCCGGCGATTCCCGGCCGCGCGAAGCGGAAGTCCGAGTCGGCAAGGGCCACGTCGGCGGCCAATTGGGTCGCGGAGGGCCAGGAGCTCGGGGCCCTTTCTCCATACCGGCCTTCGAGGGCCTCGAGCCGTGGCGTGTCCTGGTCGACGGTGAACCGACTGTCCGACGGCCGCTCTCCGACCTGGCGGGTTTTTCGCCCGCCGACGACCGTGAACAAGAGCGGATCTTCGTTCGCTCCGACGTTCAGCGGCGCCGTGGGAAACATCTTCGCCCCGTTGATCTCGGCCGGACCGTAGCCGCTCCCCAGCGGCGCCGATCCGGTGGCCACGGCCGTGGTCCAGTTGCTGAAGTTTGAACCCGTGTAGATGATCCGCGGCAGGGAGTCGTGGGCATTGACGTTGAACCTGCCGTCGAGGTCGATGACGAGGATCGAGGCCCGCAGTTGCACGGTGTTGCCATGGGAGTCGATGGCCGCCGGCAGGCCGACGTCGAGAAATCGGCCGTCGAACGTGCCGTCGCCGTCGTTGTCGCAGTCGAGCGGCGCACCCGGCTCGAGATAGGAGGCCCGGTTGACCGTGGATGAAACGATCGTCGCGCCCGGACCGACGCGGGCGAGGAATGGATTGTTCTCGTCGAAGCCGTCCCAGGACTCGTTGTCGGGGGCGTTCCCGGCGAACTCCCGGCCGTTGACGATGACCCGACAGGGGGTGGTCGGCGGCGAGAAGACCGTGTTGCCGGATGCCGCGGCGAAGACGAGCGTGAACGAATTACCGGCCTGGTTCGTCACCGCCCCCGCGGCCGCGGCGCGGACGATGCGATGGGTCGAAACGGGCCAGCCCGGCTCGCTGATCGTGAGCAACCGCCCATTCAGGTCCGCGGGCTGCATTGGCGAGCCGGCGAGGACGAGTGTTCCCGTGGCGACGGCACCCGAGAGCGTCACTCCGGAGATGGTTCCCGATGTCGTCCCGGCGGCGCCGTAGCGGTCGGCGAGCAGCGACTCGAAGGTCACGGTCGGCGGGCTCGTGCCGGTTGCCACCGGCGCCGGGCCGCCGCCGCGGAGCACCTTGACCAGCACCGTGTCGAGGAGCCGAGCCCGGGGGATCCGGGCCTCGTCGCCGCCGAAGGTGAGTCTGGAGTGGGCTCTCGCCGCCTCCCGGGCGCGCGTGGCCGCCACGAGGTAGGCCGCCCCGAGCATGAGAAACAGGGTCAGCATGCTGAGCACGACCAGCAGCAGCACGCCACGTCGTGGCGCCCCTGCATGGCGGTCGCGTCGCTGGGTGGAGAGAATCATTGCGTGTAGGGCCCCGTCGTCTCCGGCATGAAGGGCCGCTCCGCCAGCCCGACCGAGTCGGGAAGGAACTGCACCGGCACCGGCCCGCTGCCGAGTGCATTGCCCGTGGAGAGCGTGAGATAGGCCGTGCTGCCCGAGGCATCGAAGGCGGCCGCCGCGATCCGGTGGAACCGCCCGTTGCCGTAGAGCACGCTGCCGACCCGGATGATCTCGCGCAGCGTGCGGTCGCCGATGGCCCCGGAAATCTGCGCGCGGTAGTCGGTGATCGTGCCAGTCACGACCGGCAGCGTCGCATCCCGGGCGTGGAACACGACGACCGACATGGTGCCGGGCCCTCCCGCGGACCCGCTGCGGAGGCAATACAGGCAACTGACCCGTCCGGCATGCGAGCGGACGCCGTCGCTGAAGGCGTTGAGCGGCGGCCCGTCGTCGCTGGCCGGCACCCCCACGATCGGATCGTCGGCCGACCGGGCGAACAGGTCGGCCGCGGCCGCAGCGGTCGTGGACGACGCTGCGGCGAACACGCCCCCCGTCTTCAGCTGGGCGAGGCTCGCCGTGCCGGCCGCTCCGAAATAGATTCCCGCCCCGCTGACCGCCGGATCGACGATCACCGGAACGGCAGCCGTCGGCGGCACGGTGAGCGCGTCGGCCCGGAGCAGGCCGAACGTCGCCGCGTCGGCGAGGGCGTTGGCCGCGAGGACGCCGGCATGGTTGAGGACGAAGGCCCGCTCGGCCTGGGATCGCGCCGCCGGCATCAGCGCCACCAGGCTGCTGAGCCCGATGGCGAGGATGCCGATCGAAATCAGCACCTCGAGCAGTGTAATGCCGGCTCGAGGCCGGGAAGGCGGATGCATGGCACCGTTCACCCTCCATCCGCCAGGAGTTGCTGGCGGATCAATGTCTGGGACTCGATCACGTCGGTGACCAGCGTGCCATCCGACCGCCGTGCCATGCACTCAGCCGATTTCACGATCCCCGTCTCGGGGTCGATGGCGATCCAAAAAGAGTCGTGGTACTGCCAGTTCGCGCCGCTGGAATCATCGGTGGCGTTGTAGGTCGCCGCGGCAGCGACGTTGCCTTCGGCGCGGATCGCCCGCCCGACGAGCAGGAACAGCGGCCCGGTCACCGTCAGCCGCGCGGTGGCGGCGGGCGTCGTCTCGACGATCTGACGCAGTCGCCCGGTGCCGTCGAAGAGCGCCGCCACCGATGCCCCCGCCGTCGTGAAGCGACGGTAGGTACCGGCCACCGCGCCCACCTGCGGCGGGCCGAACCCCGACCAGAACAGATCGATGCACCGGCCGTCGGCCAGCGTCAGCGGTGATCCACTCGGCATCGGCTTGCGCAGGATCTCGAACGTGTGGGTCGCCGGAGCCGGGGCCGGCCACGGGGTGTTGTGACGTGTCAGGCCGGCATCCTCGGCGGCACCGAAACCATCGGCGCCACGCAGCCGGAAGGCGACCTCCGACGCCGTCGCCGCCGTGATCTCGAAGAGCGGGCCGCGACCGTCGAAGCGGATCAGGTCGCCGACCGCCACGCCGGCCGTGCCGCTGGCCGTCAACTGCCCGGAACCGCTCATCGTTCGCGTATGGGTCGTGCTGCCGCTCATCGTGAGGGCCGCATCGACAGTGTCGCCACGGTACGCGATCGGCTGCTCGGCGAGGTGCAGGTCGAGGGCCGCGTAGGCCGTGGAGCCGGTCGGGGCCACGACGAAACCCGACCATTCCCGGCGGCCGAGGGCGCGGGCATTCGCCTTGCCGACGAACGACACCACCGTCCGCGTCGCCTCGCGACTCCGCCGGGCCTCCACGGTGCCGACCACGTTCGGCAGCACGGTGACGGCGACCGTGCCCATGATCGCCACCACCACGAGCAGTTCGCTCAGCGAGGCACCGCGCCGCAGCATGGAAGGAGGCTTCATGGCCGGCCGGTCACTTCGTGACGAGATCGTGGTTGGTGATGTTGTCTTTCCAGTCTTCGCTGCTGCTGTCGGCCACCCCGAACGTGTAGAACGGAAGGGGGGTCACGAGGTGGGCCAGGCTTGGGGCCGAGAGCCAGCCGGTCGAGAGGTTGATGCCGACCAGGCCGTCCGGACCTGCGGACACGATCAGCGGCACGAGCGCGTAGCCGGGGACGTCGTTCCGCTGCGGATCGAAGGGGTCGTGGAAGTTCACGGCGTCGGGCTTTTGCAGCGCCGAGCCCGCGAACCCGGGCGCCCAACGAATGAAGCCGATCGGATTGCCCCAGCCGTCGAGGAACTCCGGCGCCCCGTTGCCGTTGGTGTCGCCGATCTCGTCGGAGCGAAACTGCTCCATGAGGTCCGGCTCGATGCCGCCCCGGGAGACGATCATATACAGGCATTCGGCGCCCTCGAGGGCCGGCGTGATCCTTGCCGGCCGCGAGCCTGGATACCCCAGCACCGGACCCGTCTGCAGGTACGGGGCGAGCGAACTCACAGCGGCCGTGCTCGCCGCGACATCGGCCCAGCAGTCGGGCATCTCGTACACCATCAGCCGACGGACCGCTTCCAACTTCGCAAGGCCGTTGGCCCGGTGGTCGGTCGCCGAGGCGATGAAGGGAACCCGCCGGCGCAGGTAACTCTCGTGGTGCCCGACGATGATCTCGTGCAACTTGCGGATCGTGTTCCGGGTCTTGTCCGCCCGCACGCGTTGCCGGGTGGCGGCAAGGCCGGCGGCCGAGAGCGTGGCGAGGATGGCGATCACCGTCGCCACGACCATCAGCTCGACGAGCGTGAACCCACTCCCCCCACGGAGGCAGGGCGCTCGACCGCTCAGGCGGCTGCGGCAGGCGTGGCTGGTGAAGGGGAGCGACATAAAGCGTTTGCCCGCAAAGACCGCGCTACTGGCCGACCGCCAGTACGCGGGTGCTCTTCCAAAAGTTCGAAAGGTCGTCATCCGTGCCGAACTGCTCGTCCAGGCCGGCACAGAGGATCTGGAACGTGTCAGGGTTGAAATAGGTGCTGCCGGTCCGCATCACGGGCCTGTAGGTCCCGGAACCGAGGATCAGGGGGCTGGCGGCCTGCTGGGCGTATTGGGACGCGTTGATGTAGACGTAGGGGCTGAGCGGCTTGCCGACCGGTGCGTAGCCCCCACCCGCCACCCGGGTATCGTCGAAATCGAACAGTCGCTTCCGGTCGGCTGCCGGCTTCAAGGGGTCCGTCGGACTGCCCGTGTAGCCCAGCAGCCAGGAGGCAAGGGCGTTCGCCGGCGTGATCGCAGTGGCGGACTGGAACTGGCCGCCGGTGCCGGAGACGGTCGTGCAGCGGGGAAAGATCCGCTTCAGGTGGGCCTGGGCGGCGCTCGTGATCGGAGGACCGGCGGCGGTGGGGTTGGCGTCTGCGCAGGGCGGGAACGTGCCGTACTCGTTGCGGTAGTTCATCAAAGCCATGTGCAGGGAATCGATCTCGGCCTTGATGGCCGCATTGCGAGCGGCCGTCCGCGAGTTGAGCAGGGCGGGCGTGATCAAGGCGGCGAGCGCGGCGATGATGGCGAGCACCACCATCAGTTCGACGAGAGTGAACCCGCGACGGGACACGACAGGCGAATTCGCGATCTCGACCGCGCCCTCCATGTCGTCGATCTCCTGCGTCGCCGTCGGCCAGGCACCTCCACAAGCGGGTTGATCCCGCTAAAGCCCCTGGAGTGTATCGTCCGCCGCCGCCCCCCGCGCCAGCCTCATGAGAAACTAACACCGGATCAGGCGGGCAGAAAACGAACTTTCCGGCCATTCTGTCGAATATCCGCAGGAGGGACCGGACCCTGACCGCCGTCCCCACGGCGCGGGCGCCCTCGGCACCTGCCACCCCAGACGGGAGGGCCTATTTGAAGTCGGCCTCGCTGATCGGAACCCTCGGTGTCCAGCCGTTCACAGTGCCACCGGACACGGTATGCGATGACGTGATCAACTGGGCGTACACGCCCGGGTCCAGCGTGTCTTTCAGGAACCGCACGTCGGCCGAGCAGAAGGCGGCCACGACGCCCCCGCTGTGTTGCGAGGAGGGCACCGAGTTCACGAGGTTGGCCGCCCTGTTATTGACCACCTGCACGCCACCCGGGCCGCCACTCACGAGGCCGAACCCTGGCGGCGTCCGATCCCCCTCGAGTACGAACCCCGGGCTGGAGAGCGGGGCATTGTTCCAGCGGGCCTGCTTGACGCCCGAACCGCATTTCTCGACGAGCAGCAAGGTCATGGCGGTGCCGTCGGCGGTGTTGATGTCCTCCAAGCTGAGGCGATTTCCGATCACGGTCGCGTTGTTCATCACGCCCTGCCATTTCATCCCCGCCTGGCCGACGCCGTAGTTGCCGGCGTAGGAGATCTGGGCCGGGGCGTCGATCAGGTCAGCCGGCCACGCCGTGGGGCAGAGAAAGGTGCCGACCTCCATTGTCGACAACATCTGGAAGGGGGCACCCGGGTCGACCTGGGCAGGAAAGCCGATGAACGTATCGTAAATGAGCGTCCTGTCGATGAAGGGCATGAGCGCGAGGCCCCAGCCGACGGGGAGATTCCTCGACGTCGGGTTGCCCCAGCCCGTCACGAAGCCCTGGGACTGGTCGTACTTCGCGACCCCGGTGGAAATCACGTACAGGTTGTTGAAGCAGGCGGCCCGCCGGGCCATCTCCCGCGCTGCCTGGAGCGCGGGAACGAGCAGCGCCATCAGAATCCCGATGATCGCGATGACGACGAGCAGTTCGGCGAGGGTAAAACCCCGACGGCGCCGGTGACCACTGCGTGCCACCTTCGTCGTCCACGGTCCACATGCGGTGGTGATCATGACCTCGTCCTCCTGGCTTCGTGTTCGAACGGACACAATGGGTCTAAGCGTTTGGCTAGCGGCTCAAAAAAGAGTGCCGTAGCGTCGTCTGCCGAATCTGCTGGCTGGCCGGATCGTAGCAGCGGATGCGGACCTCCAGACCCCGGAGACGAACGGGATACGGGGCGAAGGTCTCCGCCTCGCCCGGGTCGTCAGGCACGCCGTCGTTGTTGTCGTCGAGTCCATTCGTTCCCTGGTCGGAACCGAGGACTTGGTCTTCGTTCTCGCCATTGGATTCGTAGTGGGTGCTCCAAGTGTCGTACGTCCGGGAATCTCCGCCGTCCAAGGCCGTCGTGCCTGTGGCCAGCGTCCCGCTCCGTACTCGCATACCGCCCGACTGGAAGGCCGTCCGGCCGGCGGGCGGAAATGTCGCTGCGGCGCTCACGGCTGACGGGGGAATGAACCGCCCCGACAAGGCCCCCTGCCGGGGCAGGTCAAACCGACTGTTGCGCAGCAAGCGGCTCGGATAGAGAAATCCATCCGCGGTAAAAACGCCTCCCCAACCGAGATCGACATACCCCCCGGGACCGCCGGTGCCGCTTGTTGCTCCGAAATACCTGTTGTCCCCCGGGAGACAAGTTCCCCCCGCGAACGTCAGCGTCACCGTGCTCGTAACGGCGGCGTTGCGATCCATTGTCAAGCAGGGCCAATCGAGCAAGTGAGTCACGGAGCCGTCCGGCTGTTTGGCGATCGTCGCCCCCGCCGGAAACGCTTCGTTCGCCGATACCCTGGCACCGAGGACCGAATACAAAAACCCTGTGTAATCGTAGGGGTCCAACAGCACGGGATCCATGACGTTCGCGCTGCCAACGTTCAATTTCACACGGCTCTGTCCCTGGTCGGTTTCGCACCGCACCTGAACGGCGATGGTCAGCGGAGACCGCACCTCCGCATCGTAGGCGAGAACGTCGAATGACAGCACGTTTGACAGCACGACATCCTCGCCGGCCCGCGAGCCGGAAAGAATCGCCTCTGGCCCGGCGAGCCGGTACGTTCCGGTGAGCGTGCCGCTCACGACAGGCTGGGGAGTGGCCCACACGTAGGGAAAGACCGTTCCGCTGACGCCCTGACCCCCGCGCAGGAACCGGTTTTCCCGCTTCGTCAGATCACCGAGCGAGTTGGGGACGAATCGCCCCCCCTCCAGCCGCACCGACAGGTCGCTGAGGTTCGTGTCGAACGTCGTCGCCGAATTCGTTCCCAGGAACGGCGGCCGGCCGACGTAGGGCATGACCAGCTTCTCCCGCCGGTAGAGCGTGAACAGCGTCATGCCGTCGAGCGGCTGCACGGTCGACGGCCGGCAGAACCATGCCACCTCCGCGACCGGCGACTCGATCGTCCCGTCGCCGAAGCGGCCCACGAACGGCTGCCCCTCGCTCCGAGTCGTGAACATCAGCACGTCATCCACGTCGGCGACGAGCAGCTGGCCACTTCTGTTGAAAGCCGCGTGCCCATCCTTCCGCCAGCCCTCGAAATACTCGAAGTAGCCCGACTCGGATTCCGGACGCACCGGCGGCATGAGATCGACCGTCACGCCGGTGAGATCCTGGCGGAGCCGCCAGGCCGCCGTCCGCAGGCGGGCCGACAGGTCGGCGGCGGCCTGGGCTGCCGTCAGCGACCGGGTGAAGACGCCGAACAGGCTGGCCACGGCGGCCATGACGACGAGCGACAGCGTCATCGCCCACATCAGCTCGATGAGCGTGAAGCCGGCGCCGGCAACGCTGCCGGCGCCGATCCCGGCGCGGCCGGCGGCATCAGTCGAGCTGACGCAGCAGGCGGATCGTGTCCCGCACATTGAGGTCCTCTCCTCTCGAATAGCCGACCGGCACCGACCGGTCGATGATCGCGAACAGCCGGCGCGTCACCGGCGGCGGCGCTCCCGGCGACGAGTCGGTCGTCTCCACGGTGATCCAGACGGCGAAGACGTTGGACCGCACGGTGGCGGTGTTCGCCAGCCGGTTGGCGCTGGCCAAGGCCAGGAACGGGTTCTTCGCCCGGGGGTGCACCGTGCCGCCGCTCGGTGCCGGAACCGACTCCATGGCCGGCGGCTGGTCCGCCGTCGTGCCGGAAAGCGACACCATCTGCCCGAGTGAGCGGGCCGGCCTGGGCTGGGCCGTGCCGGTGGCGGTGAACGGATTGGCGGCCAGCGTGCCCGACGCGAGGACCGTCTGCGTGCCGCCGACGAGCATCTGCCAGAGCAGCCCGTCAGTGGCCGCCGTCGTCCCCGTCGGCATCGTGTTGACGTTCATTTTTCCCGGTTCTCTTCCGAGGGCGAGTTGGCCCGCCGGCAGCCGGTTGAACCCGAGGGCCTGAAACGCCGTCGCGGTGTCGCCCGCGAGTCTGGCCGCGTCGAGCGTGACACGGTTGCCGGCGAACCGCGTCGAGACGATCGTGGCGTCGAGGATCAGGTGCCCGAGCGCGGCATTCCCGGCCGCTCCGCAATCCACGAGTGCGCTGCTTGCCGCCAGCGACGACGTCGGGAACGAATAGTTCCGCAGCAGGCTGTCGGGGCCGTCGGCGGGCACGAGGGCGAGTTCCGCCTGGCTGACGAACGGCCGGTTGGGCCAGTGAAACCACGGCACCGGGTCGTTCGATCCAGAGGCGACGATGCCCGCCGACGCATGGTATGTCTGGAAGACCTTGCCGTCCGCCTGCCACGTGGCTGGCTGTTGCCAGAATGCCGCCAGCGGGTGCTGGCCGGCGCCGGTGTCGCGGGGGCCGGGCCGTCGCAGCCGCTGCGTGATGCCGTCGTCGGCCGTAGTCCCCGCGGTGCTCACCGTGAACGGTGCCGCATCGACGACGATGTACGGATTGTCGGCGGCGTTCGCCCGGTTCGGGTCGGCGAGCCGTTCCAGACGAACCGTTCCGCCGGCCGCCGTGGCCGGCGGGGCGAACGTGCCCCCCTGGTTCACGATCGTCGTCGGTGGCCCGGGCGGGGTGCCCGGGGCGATCGTCGTGGTGCTGACGCCGCCGATCACGACCATCGACTCCCGGCCGGTGCCGGACAGGCCCGCGGTGCCGCTGACGCCCGCGGTGCCGCCCATCACGAGCGTGGGCGTTCCTGACACGGTGCCGTTCACGAGGATGAACTGCTGCGGGCTCGAACTGGCGCTCACGGGCCCGAAGGCGACCGCCTGATCGGTTCCGCTGGTCGTGAGCCGCAGTTGCCAGACGCTCGACGTACCCCCGACCGCGAGCCGGGCGTTCAACCGGTCGGTGCCCGAGACCCGCAGGACCGGATCGGGCAGTTCGACGGTGGCCGTGGAGCCGCTCACGGTGCGCCGGGCATTGAACGGCGCCCGGATCACGCTCACGAACATCGCCGATCCCGACAAGCCCCGCCAGGCCGCCGTGTCGGCGATGAGGAGGTCCGGCCGCTCGACGCCCCAGACGACACCGCGATCGGCCTCACCGGTGGTGGCCGGATTCCCGTCGACGCCCCAGCCGTTGGCGAGGTTCGTGTCGTACTCGAACGCGGTCATCGTCGAGTCCTCGTCGCGGAAATCGAGGACGTTCACCGCCCATTGGGCCGCGCGCTGGGCATTCGTCTCGCCGAGCGCCATCGCCAGCGCATACAGGCCCTTGCAGTACTCCTGCTGCTCGGAGCGGGCCTGCGGCGTCGTTCCGGCGAGCACGGGCCGATTGATGTCGAACCGCAGCCCGGCCGCGATGTCCGGCGACCAGGCGTTGGTATCCGCCCAGGGATAGGAGGGCGGCCGGGAGGTGAGCGCCGACTCGACCCTGGCGGCCGCGGGGCCGGTGACCGCCGGCGTGTCCCAGCTGTCCGTGGTGATCAGCAGCCGCGAGGCCTGGGCGCTCGTTCCCAGCGCGGCCGCCAGCCGCTGCGCCAGGAACGACGCGTCCGCATCGTTCGGCCGCAGCACCCGCTCGAGTTCGCCAACCGTGTACGGCAGGTCGTCGTTGCCGCTCGTCCCCGTCGTCCGCTGATTGCCCCCCAGCAGCGGCGCTCCGGTGCCCAGCCGAATCTCGTACGGGTCGTCGGCCGCGTCGGTCCCGGACACCGGCAGGAACCAGGTCATCGTCGGCGTCAGCGCGTCGGGGGTGCCGTTGACGGTGGCCGACATGAACAACCGGGCATGCCCCTTCAGGTCGCCGACGGCGTTGGTGCCGCCCACGGTGCTCGAGTAGGAGCCGGACGACGTGACCTGCAGCGTGTCGGAATCGTCCCCCCTTGCACCCGGCACGCCATTGGGCCCGTAGCGGCCCGAGAACGCGCCGATGCCCGGTCTGGGCCGCGGCGGCGCGGCCGATGGCGGGCCATTGGTGGCCGACCCTCCCACGAGGACGCCCCACCACGTGCCGCTCGGGCTGGCTCCGGCACCCGTGAAGGCCGACAGGCCGGTGCTCGCGGGTAGCGTGGCCGGAAAGAGCAGCGATGCGTCGACGTCGGCCGGCCCGTAGCCCATGCCCAACGGCACGTCACGAGACCCCGCATATGACCCGGCGGCGGGCGCCGCCATCCCGGCGGCATTGACGTTCAGCCGGCCGTCGAGGTCGAGCACGAGGTACGACACCCGCTGCGTGATCCGCCCGCCGCGCGGCGAGAGTCGTGGCGCCAGGAAGCCCGACGTGCCGTTGATCCAAACGCCGTCGAGGACGCCGTCGTTGTCGTTGTCGCATTCGAGGGGAAGCGGGAGCGCCAGGGCCGCATTGTTCGCCGCCTGATACGTGGCCTGGCGAACGGCCGCGACGCCGCCGGATGCGAGTTCCACGCGGGCGAGCCAGGGATCGCTCATCGCTCCCCCGCCGACGGCAGACCCGGTGGTGAAACCGTCCCACGGCTCGTTGGCCGGGAACGCGCCGGCGAAGTCGCGGCCGTTGACGAGCCACCGGCACGTGCCCGTCGGCAGCGTCCGCCCCGGTCGGCCGAAGGCGTTCGCGAGAAGGAGTTGGCCCGTCCCCCCGAGGATTCGAAAGCTCAGCACGTCGCCGTCCCCGGACCGGAGCGGCACGAGTGTCAGCACGCGGCCGTTGAGGGACGCGTTGCCGGCGACCGTCGCGGTGAGAATCGGGGCCGCAGGCCAGCCGGACAGCGTCGGCACCGCCGTGGCGATTGTGTCCACGCTCGCGCCGTAGCGATCGGCCAGGATCGACTCACCGACCTGCGGGGGCAGCGCGGCCTGCGATCCGCGCAGCAGCACGAGGAGCGCCTCGTCAAGCGCCGCCCGATCGTTGTAGGCCTCGAGTTCGTCGGTCGCCGTGCCGAATGTCCGGGCCGCCATCCGCGACCGCGTCGCGTTCACGAGCAGGGCCACGCCGAGGAGAAGAAACAAACTCAGCGAGATGAGCACGAGGAGGAGCAACACCCCCCTCGGGCCCGGCGGGCTTCCGACGCGGTGGCAGCGATGCCGGTTCATGATGCGACCCTCACTGCAATGTCACCAGGTGGTGCTCGACGCGGACCACGCCCTCGAAGCCGATCACCACGAGCGACTGCCCCTGCCATTCGGGCGCCAGGGCTTCGGTGTCGAGGGCCACGCTCCCCGGCCACGACGCCCGCACCGACACCCAGGCCGGCGGCGGACCGTTCACACCCCCGGCCACGACCAGGACAGACGAGCAGCCGTTCAGCCGCTGCAACCGATCCGCCTCGGGGCATTGGTAGGTGCCATCCGCGTTCCGCACGAGCGAGATGGACTTCGGCTCCCCGGATCGGCGCAAGACGACGATCGACAGGACGGCAGCCGTTCCCGGCTGGGCGGGCGTGCTGACCGGCACGATCGTCGCGCCCCAGACGATCGAATCGCGATACTTCCGCGGGCCAAGCCCGTTCTCATCGAAGGCGTTCCGGGGGCCGCCCGGGAGATCATTGAAGACGACGTCGTCCTCCGCCACGAAGAACCGTCCCGCGTCGATGCCACCGAGGCTCCCGGCCGCCACCACCGTCGGCGCGGCCGAGGCGGCGCCGACGAGCGCCGGCCCGAAGACGAACGCGCGGGCATTGCCAGGGCAGGCCGCGGCGCTGGCCAGTCCGCGGTTGAGCATCTCGGCGTGGCCGTTGGCGGCGACGAACCGGGCGCGGTCGGCCACGATGGCCGCGCCGAACCGCTGGCCGGCGGCCGGAAGGAGCGCGGCTACACCCCCGAGCCCCAGGGCGAGGACGCCGCAGGCGATCAGCACCTCCAGCAGCGAGAGTCCCGCACGGCCGGGCCGTCCGGTCGGCAGATCGAAATGCTTGAATTTCCTGCTCATGCCCTCACCTCCCGCTCGACGCGCCCGGCTGGGCGAACGCCCGCGCATCGCGAATATGTTGCGCCGTCACCGTTGCGGGGGCCGTCAACGGCTGAGCGACGTTCGCCGCCACCGTCACCCGCCCGCTCTGCGGCGACACAACCACCCAACGCGAGACGCCGCTCGCCAACGGGGCGGCCTGGCTGCGCTCGATGTCCGCCTGGGCCGCCACGAGAAAGTAGACCGGGGCCGGCGGGACCTCGACGTTATTCACCCACAGGCCGGCGACTCCGCCGAAGCCGTCGAACGCCACCGTGATGTCCCCCTTGCCGGCCAGGCTCGCGTACGTGGCGTCGTTCTCGATGCCGCTCGACCGCAGGTCGATGGCTGCCATCTTGGGAAGCACGGCGACCCGCTCCGCCTTCACCGGGCGGCAGAGAACGCGGCACTGCAGACCGTCGCCGATCGGCCAAATCGTATTGTCGGCCGTCTGGCCGGCGGCGGCGCGGAGCGACAAAACACCGTTGGCATATCCGAACCAGGGGGAGGGCGGCACCGCGCCCGACCCGGTGCGGAAGAATTGGATCCGGGAGCCGTTCGCGAGACCGGCGGGATCGGTCGCGTTCAGAACGCTGACGCTTCCGCCCACGGGGCCGGCGACGGAGCCCTCGATCGGCGGCGGAACCGAGGCGGAGGCCAGCGACACGGACGTGTTTCCGGCCGACTCGATCACCAGGGCGCTGCCCGCCGGATTCCCCAGGCCGCGCGACCAGGCCTCGTTGAGGGCCGTGGCCAGCGCGTTGGCCGCATCCCGGCACTGCCGTCCCGCGCCCGGCGCGAGTCGGGCGAGCATCAGGCCGTACAGGACCACCATGATGGCGATGACCACCAGCAACTCGATGAGCGTGAACCCCTGGCGAATGCGGCGTGTCATCGCTGCGCCTCCGCGTCGAAGTTCGTGACGTTGTCCACGCGCCGGTCGGTCCCGGAGCCGTCATGGCCGCCCAACCCCCCGGCGACGCTGGGCAGATTGCCACCGGCGTTGACCTTCGTCGTCCCCAAGCCGTCCGGGCCGTGGGAGAAGATCAAGGGCCGCGTCCGGGCGCCCCCGGGGAAGAAGGAGGTGCCCGGAGGGAGTTCGAACGCCTGCGGCCAGAGGACGTAGCGGATCGGATTGCCCCAGGGATCGAGAAACTCCTTCGCCCCGTCGCCGTCGGTGTCACCGGTGCCGATCCCCTCCAGTTCGCTGCAGGCGAGGCAGTCGGCCAGCCCGCCGCGCGTCACCATCATGTACAGGCACTCGGCATCGGCGACGTCGGCCGACGGCGACGAGGAGTTCGCCGCCCGCAGCGATTTCCAGACCCCGACGTACGCCTGCTGCGGACCGGACGTGAACTCCGCCGGCCGACCCGCCATGTAGGCCACGTCGCTCCAATTGTCGGGCATGTCGCCGCTGATCCGCCGGGCCACGAGGTCCGCCCGGCTGCCCGTTCCCGACAGGCGCAGCGACTGGCACCAGGTGAAGTGCTGCTGGATCACCGCGTCGAGTTTGGCGATGTCGGCGCTGGCCTTGAACCGCTTCTGCCCACCCCGGGCGGCGGCGGCCCCGCTGGCCGTGACGCCGACAAGCAGCATGACGATCGCCGCCGCCACCATCATTTCGATGAGCGTGAAGCCGGCCCCGCCGCCCTGCGCCCGGAGGGCGCCGGCGGTCGATCTCGGCCTGGCGGCGACGGTATTCATGGTG
The DNA here is from genome assembly GCA_014192425.1 of Planctomycetia bacterium. Taxonomy (NCBI): domain Bacteria; kingdom Pseudomonadati; phylum Planctomycetota; class Planctomycetia; species Planctomycetia bacterium. The sequence goes on from BJHK01000005.1 coordinate 210,946, forward strand.
TGCGCCTCACGACAGGGTTTGGATCAGCTTCACCAGCGGCATGAACAGGGCGATGACGATGAATCCCACCGCTCCGCCGAGGAAGATGATGAGCAGCGGCTCCATCAGGCTCGTCAGGCTCTCCGTCAGCACCGCCACCTCTTCATCGTAGGTGTCGGCGACCTTGAAGAGCATCGTGTCGAGCTCGCCCGACTCCTCACCCACGTCGACCATGTTGACGGCCAGGTCGTCGACCACCGGCTTCTTCCAACGCATCAGATAAAACAGGGCGCCGGCCAGCGGCACGAACGCCATCCAGAACAGCAGCGCCACGGCGTTGAACGGGGGCACGGCGTAGGCCTTGAGGGGCTTGGCGATCGCCTCGCCGTCGCGGATCGACTCCGACACCTTGGTGAACAGCCGCTCGAACATCATGTTGCCCGACGTGTCCCTGGTGATGTTGAGCGCCTCGAGGATCGGCACGCCGCTGGCGAGCAGCGTGGCGAGCGTGCGGCATGCCCGGGCGAGGATGTTCTTCTCGACGAGCTGGCCGAAGACGACCACCTTGAGCGCGAACAGGTCCCAGCCGAAACGACCGTAGGGAATGAGCTTGATCAGCCGCACCACGAGGTTGATGCCGATGGGAATCGCCGGGATCAGGAACCACCACCTCACGACCCAGTTCGACAGGTTGATGAGCAGCAGCGTCATCGTCGGCAGTTCGGTTTCGAAGTCGTCGAAGATCTTCTTGAACTGCGGCACGATCGAGACCATGATGAACGACAGGATTCCGACCGCCACCATCACGACGACGATCGGGTAGACGAGCGCGCCCTTCACCTTGCGCTTCAGCGATTCGCTGCGCTCCATGAACTCAGCCAGGCGGCGCAGGATCACCTCCAGCGCACCGCCGGCCTCGCCGGCCCGGATCATGTTGCAGTACAGCCGGTTGAAGGCCTTGGGGCTCTTGGCCATCGCCTCCGACAGCGTCGCCCCCCCCTCGATCTCGTCGCAGACATCGAGCAGGCTGTTCTTCAGCCGCCCCGGCTTCTGCATCTCCGCCAGCAGTTTCAGGCTGCGCAGGATCGGCAGGCCGGCATCCTGGAGAATGGAGAGTTGACGCGTGAACATCGTCAGCTCCTTCGTCTTCACGCCGCCGATGGCGAAGCTCCGACCGGGCTTGCGGCCCCCGCCGGCGGCCTTCTTGGCCGCAGCCGCCGCCCGCTGTGCCTTGAGCTTCGTCACCATCAGGCCCATCGAGCGGATCGTGGCCTGCGCCTCCGCCTCGTTGGCCGCGTCGACGGTGTCGCGAATCTCCTTGCCGGTGGCCTGGTCGATGGCCTCGAACTGGTACGTGGGCATAGCCGTGTCCTCTCGCTTCAGGCTTCCAGGATGGTTTCGCGGATCACTTCCTCGGCGGTCGTGACCCCGGTGTAGACCTGGGCCAGCCCCGCGTCGCGAAGCGTGACCATGCCGGCCCGCCGGGCCGCCTCACGGATGTCCTCCGTGGAGGCGTTCCGCATCACGAGATCCCGGATCTCGTCGTTCAATATCATGAATTCGAAGAGGCCGAGCCGGCCCTTGTAGCCGGAGCGGTTGCACTTCTCGCAGCCGCGGCCGCGGTAGAACTTCCGCCCCACGGCCTGGTCGCTGGTGAGCTCGAGGTCCGCCAGCACGTCGGCCCCCGGCACCACCTCCTCGCGGCAGTTCATGCAGATCCTCCGGACCAGGCGCTGCGCCAGGATCGCCTCCAGCGTGGCCGTGATCAGGAACGGCGGCACGCCCATGTCGCGCAGCCGGGTGACCGTGGACGGGGCGTCGTTGGTGTGCAGCGTCGAGAACACCATGTGCCCGGTGAGCGCCGCCTGGACGGCGATCTCCGCCGTCTCCACGTCGCGGATCTCGCCGACCAGGATCCGGTCCGGATCCTGGCGCAGGATCGACCGCAGGCAGTTGGCGAACGTGTTGCCGATCTCGGCATCGATCGGCACCTGGATGATCCCGTCGATGTCGTACTCGACCGGGTCCTCCGTGGTGATCAGCTTGTCATCGATCGTGTTCAGCTCGGAGAGCGCGGAATACAGGGTCGTGGTCTTGCCGGAGCCGGTCGGGCCGGTGACCAGCACGATGCCATTGGGCCGCGCGATGACCTCGCGAAACTTCCGCAACGTCGCCTCCGCGAGCCCGACCTTGGCCAGGTCGAGGCTCACGACGCCGCGGTCGAGCACCCGCATTACCACGCTCTCGCCGAACAGCGTCGGCAGGACGCTGACCCGCAGGTCCACCGGATGACCGCCGACGGAGAGCTCGATCCGGCCATCCTGCGGCAAGCGCCGCTCGGCGATGTCGAGGTTCGCCATCACCTTGATCCGCGTCGTGATCGCGAAGGCGAGGTGCTTGGGGGGCGGCACCATCTCCTGGAGCACGCCATCGGCCTTGAGCCGGATGCGGAACTCCGTCTCGAAGGGCTCGAAATGGATGTCGCTGGCGCCGTCGCGGATCGCCAGCAGGAGCACCATGTTGAGGAGCTTCCGCACCGGCGCGCTCTCCGCCAGGGCCTCGACGCTCGTCAGGTCGGTGGGCCCGTCGCGGCCGGCCGCGGCGGCCGCCGCGGCGAGCTCGTCGTCCGCCTCCAGGTCCTGCACCAGCGACTCGACGCTCTCGGTCTCAGAGGAGTAAAAGCGGACGATCGCCTTGTGGATTTCCTGCTCGGTCGCCACGCAGACCGTGATGTCGTAGCCGAGCAGCGTCCGCAGCTCGTCGGCCACCTGGATCTTCTGCGGCTCGGCGGAGGCGATCGTCAGCCGGCTGCCCGACAGCTCGAGCGGCACCACACGGTACAGTTGGGCCATCGGCTCGCTGATCAGCCGCAGGACATCCGGGGCAATCTGCCGGTCGTAGAGCGTTACGAACGACGTGCTCCACTGCTCGGCCAGTGCCTCGCCCAACTGCTCCTCGGAGTAGAACCCGAGGGCCACGCCGACGCGGCCGAGGAGTTCCCCGCCACGGCTCGCCTGCGTCTCCAGCATCGTGCGCAGCTGATGCTCGTCGATCAGGCCGAGGTCGATGAGGATCTGTCCGATGCGCTTGATGGCCATGGGGCGGGTGCCTAGCGTTCCGTGTCCTTGGCGGCCTTGCGGGCCACCGTCTCGTCGTCGTCGAAGATGCCCTGCTTGGCGTTGGCGATCCGCCGGAACAGTTCCTCGAAGTTCTGCGCCTTGGCGAGCACGTCCTCCTCCGTCACCTTCTTCTCGCCCCAGAGGCGAAACAGGTGGTCGTCGAGGAGCTGCATGCCCAACTTGGCGCCCGTCTGGATCGCGGAGTTGATGCGGAAGGTCTTGTTCTCCCGGATCAGGTTGCCGATGCCGGGCGTCACCACCAGCACCTCGTAAGCCGCGCAGCGGCCGCCACCGATCTTGGGAAGCAGCGTCTGCGACACGACGCCGAGGATCGCCGTCGAGAGCTGGGTACGGATCTGCTCCTGCTGGTTGGTCGGGAAGGCATCGATGATCCGGTTCACCGTCCCCTGGGCACCGGTCGTGTGCAGCGTGCCGAACACGACGTGCCCGGTCTCGGCGGCCGAGATCGCCGCCTCGATCGTCTCCAGGTCGCGGAGCTCGCCCACGAGGATCACGTCGGGATCCTGGCGCAGGGCCCGGCGCAGGGCCTCGGAGAAGGAGGGCACGTCCGTCCCCACCTCGCGCTGGTTGACCGTGCTCTTCTTGGAGGAGTGGTAGAACTCGATCGGGTCCTCGACCGTGATGATGTGGTGGTCGTAGCTCTGGTTGATGTAGTCGATCAGGGAGGCAAGGGTGGTGCTCTTGCCCGAACCGGTCGGCCCGGTGACGAGGAACAGGCCGCGCGGCCGGGTCACGAGCCGCTTGCAGACCTCCGGCACGCCGAGCTGTTCGGGCGTCAGGAGCTTGTTGGGGATCTGCCGCAGCACCATCGCCACGCTGCCGCGCTGCTTGAAGACGCTGACGCGAAACCGGGCGAGATCCTTGAAGGCGAAGCCGAAGTCCGAGCCCCCATGCTCCGCCAGCTCCGCCTGGCAACGCTCGGGAGTGATGGCCTTCATCAGCCCGTTGGTGTCGTCGGCCGTCAGCACTTTCGTCGGCTGGGGACGCATGTGGCCGTCGACCCGGAACACCGGCGGCAGGCCGGCCGTGATATGGATGTCGCTCACGCCCCCCTTGACGGCGGCGGTGAGCAGCTTGTCGATCTGGATGGTGCCGCTGGCGGCCTTCGGCATCGCATAGTCGTCGGGACCGGCCGCGGCGTCCGCCTCGACCGGCGCATCCCCCGCCGTGTCCAGTTCCAACGGCGCGTCGGCGGCCGGCGGGCCGCCGGCCACCGGCCGAAGCAGCAGCACGGCCGCCCCCTGCACGGTGGCGACCTCGCCGGCCCAGCGTCCCCGGGCGCCATCCGCGAAAGCGGCGGCGATCGCCGACACCTCCGGCGCCGAGAACGTCCGGGTCTTCAGCGGCCGCAGTTGACCGCCGATCCGCAGGATCGGCTGGGCACCGTCGGACAGTCGGACCTCCGTGGCCCCGTTGTCCGCGGCCAGCTTGAGGATCTTCTCCACCTGCTCGAGCAGGGAATCGCTAGCCGTGCTCATGGCCGCGGCCCTCCCGCGCGCACCGCGAACCGCCGTTGCCGACCGAGATCGGACAAGCACCGCGGAGGCCGGCTCACGGCGACCATCCTGACGACCCGTCGGACTCGGCCCCTGACAGCCGCCGACCGGACTTGTTGCATTATGCGCGTCATCGGCCGAAAAGTCTCCTCAGCCCCATAAATTTCGCCTGCCCGGCCGGAAAACCGCCGTCCGCCGGCCCTACTCCACCCGCTTGGCAACCCGGAAAACCTCGTCCAGTGTCGTGATCCCGCGGAGCGCCTTGCCCACGCCGTCGTCGAACATCATGCGCATCCCCTGGCCGAGGGCGGCCCGGCGGATCTCCTGGGTGGCGGCCCCCTGGAAGGCGAGTTCCCGCAGCTTGCTGGTCATCACCATCAACTCGAAGATGCCCTGCCGCCCCTTGTAGCCGGAGTTTTGGCAGTTGGCGCAGCCCCGCCCCTTCATGAAGGCCGCCCCCTTGAGCATCTCCTCGGTGATGCCGGCCGCCTCGATGTTGGTGTCGAGCGGCTGGTGCGGCTGCTTGCACTTCGGGCAGTTGACGCGCACCAGGCGCTGCGCCATCACGGCGATCACGCTGGAGGCCACGAGATAGGCCGGCACGCCCATGTCGATCATGCGAGTGACGGCGCCGGGGGCGTCGTTGGTGTGCAGCGTGCTGAACACGAGATGGCCGGTGAGCGACGCCTGGATCGCCATCTGGGCCGTCTCCGTGTCGCGCATCTCGCCGACGAGGATCACGTTGGGCGCCTGCCGGAGCATGGAGCGGATGACGCGGGCGAAATCGAGACCGATCGAGTGCCGGATCTCAACCTGGTTGATGCCGGCGAGGTAGTACTCGACCGGATCCTCGGCGGTGATGATCTTGGTGTCGGGACGATTGAGCTCGTTGAGGGCGGCGTACAGCGTCGTGGTCTTGCCCGAGCCGGTCGGACCGGTCACGAGGACGATGCCGTTGGGTCGACGAATCAGGTTCTTGAACTGCCGAAACTCATTCTCGGCGAGGCCGAGCTGGCGGATGCCGACGCGGATGTTGTCCTTGTCGAGAATGCGCATCACGACCGACTGGCCGTGGCTCGTCGGCAGCACGCTGACGCGGAGGTCGTAGTCCTTGCCGTCGGCCGTGAGCTTGATCCGGCCGTCCTGCGGCCGGCGGCGCTCGGCGATGTCGAGCTTGGCGAGGATCTTGATTCGCGACAGGATCGCCCCCAGCAGCCGGCGCGGGGGCGTGTCCCGCTGGATGAGCCGGCCGTCGATGCGGTAGCGGATCCGCACCCGGTCCTCGAACGGCTCGATGTGGATGTCGCTGGCCCGCAACTGGACCGCCTCGGTGATGATCAGGCTCACCAGTTTGACGACCGGGGCGTCGGACTGGTCGTCCGAATTCTGGGCCGCCGCCTGCTCGACCGCCGTCTCCGTGAAGTCGATCGCCGTGTCGGTGAACTCCTGGAGCATCGAGTCGGCACTCTCGCCGTCCGACAGCCCGTAGTGCCGGTTGATGGACTCGACGATCTGCTCGCGGACGGCGATCGCCATCTCGATATCGCGATTGAGGATGAAGCGGAGCTTGTCCTGGGTCTCGATATCGGTCGGATCGCAGGTCGCGACGCGGAGCGAGTTGCCCGAGGCCGCCACCGGGAAGATGGTGTTCTCGCGGGCGACGCTCTCCGGAAGCAGGTCGATCACGTCCTGCGGAACGGCGGTGGCCGCCAGATCCACAAACCGCATCCGGTTCGCCTTGGCGAGCGCCTTCATGATCCGCACGGCGGGGGCGTAGCCGAGTCGCACCAGCTCCTCGTGCAGCGCACGCTTCGCCGACCGGGAGACCCGCATGGCCTCGGCGAGCTGTTCGGTCGAGATGATCCCCTCGGTCAGGAGGAGGGTGGAAAATGCGTCGGGAGGCATTGGGGGGGAGGGCGGGGAGATGCTCAGCAGGTCGTTTCCAGGAACGTGTCGGCGTGCTCGTAGCCTGGGGCGCAGGTGCAGAGGAAGACGAGCTCGGCGGGGCCCGTGTTGCGGATCGTATGCCGGGTGCCGGGGGGAATCGCGATCGCGTCACCGGGGACGACCGGCCGCGTCTCGTCGCCGAGCGTCATGGCCGCGGTGCCCTCGAGGATGTAGTAGATCTCCTCGGTGGTCGCATGGTGATGCGGCGTCGTCTCGGCCCCCGGCGCCAGCCGGGCCTCAGCCAGGCTCTGCCGGCGGATCGCGGAATTGCGGTGGGCGAGGAGCTCGCGAATCGTCGAGCCGTCGGCCGTGACGAACGGTTGCGCATCCCGTTGATTGACGATGTCCATCGCCTGCCCCAGACTCGTGCCGCATGTGGCCGCCACGGCGGTTCGCGATCGACCAAGACGACCGTTCCGTCGGCGTCGCGCCACGTCTGGCAAAGGATACCAAAACCGTGGCAAAGCGGAACGCGACGCCCCCGCCGGCGCCAGGCCGCATGCAGCCACCTGCCTGGCGCACGTGGCTGGCGATCGGCGCCACCGGTTTCGGCGGGCCGGCGGGCCAGCTCGCCATCCTGCACCGGGAGGTAGTCGACCGGCGCCGCTGGATGACCGACGAGGAGTTCGTCGCAGCCGCCCAGTTCTGCGCGTTGCTGCCCGGCCCGGAGGCCCAGCAACTGGCGACCTACGCCGGCTGGCGGACCGGCGGGCTGCGGGGGGGCCTGCTCGCCGGCACGCTCTTCGTCCTGCCCGGCGCGGCGATCGTCACGGCGGTCGCCTGGCTGCACGCCGCCGGGGGTGATCTGCCACTCGTGGCCGCCGCTTTCGCCGGAACGCGTCCGGCGGTCGTGGCGCTGGTCGTCATGGCGGCGTGGCGGCTCGGCAGACGGGCCATCACCAGCGACACGGCGACGCTGATCTGCCTGCTCGCGGCGATCGCTTTCGCATGCGGCGCCTCGCTGCCGGTCGTGGTGGCCGTGGCGGCCGCCTGGGGCTGGCTCGTGCCCGAATGGCTGACCGACGCCCGGGGGCCGACAGGCACCGCGGCCCCGGCAGCGCAGGCCGGCGACGTTCACCGGGTCTGGACAGTCGCGGCCGGATTCGTCGCCGTCTGGGTCGGGGCCTACATGGCCGTTGTCGGTCTCGACCTTGCCGGCGGCCGCGGAGCGAGTCTGGCGACGCTGTTCACGGAGACGACGCTCCTTTCGTTCGGCGGCGCCTATACCGTCGTGCCCTGGGCGCTCGATGAGGGTGTGGCCCGGGGCTGGCTCGGGGCCGCGGAGCGGGCCGACGCCCTGGCGGCGGGGGAGGCGACGCCCGGCCCGTTGATCCTGGTGGTCACGTTCATCGGCTTCCTCGCCGGCTGGAAGGCAGGGGGCGCCGATCCGGCGCTGGCCGGCCTGGAAGGGGCCGCGGTGGCGACGCTGTTCGCGTTCATCCCGTCGTTCGCGATGGTGCTCGCGCTGGCGCCTTTCGTGCGCTCGATCATGGTCGCCCGGCGGCCGGCGGCGGCGCTCGCCGCGATTGGGGCGGTCGTCGTGGCGGGGATCGCGGTCCTGTCGCTGAAACTCGCCCGCGACGCCTTCCTGCCCGGCGGCCGGCTCGATCCGCTCGCCCTGGCAATCGGCGGCGCTGCCCTGGTGCTGCTGGCCCGCTACCGGACGCCCGCGCCCGTCGTGGTCGCCGCCGCGGCAGCCGTCGGTTGCCTCGCTGCCGGCTGACACGCTCCTGCGGCCAATGCCCCGCGGCGTGGCCGGCGGCCGTGCTATGATCCCGCGCGTCGGCTGTGCACTGGCCCACGGTGGTGGCCGGGACCGCCGCGGTTCCGCCGAGTCAACCCATGCGTTCACGTTTCCCGCTCCGAACCGGCCCGGCGTGGTTATGCCTCGTCGCTGCGGCCGTGGCCCTGCCCGTCTGCCGTCCCGGTGCCGCGGAAATCATCAGCGGTTTCGAGACCGGTGCTGACCTGCAACGCTGGTCGCCTGTCGGCCAACTGACGGGCGAACGGGTCGCGGTGCCTGCGCCGCCGGAGGCCGTGGTCGCCGGTCCGGCCGGCAGCGGGGTCCGGATTGCGACGGCCGGAAAAGCCGGCCTGGTTCTCAAGGCGGGGGAACTGCCCGCAAACCTGCTGCGGTTCGACACGCTCCGGTTCTGGGTGCATCGCGGGGAGCAGGCGGCGCCGAGCACCATCGAAGTCCGGTTTTACGAGGCCGACGGCAAGGCCTGGTTCTGGCGCAAGATCGTGCTCGATCATGCCGGCTGGAAATGCATCGACGTTCCGCTCAAGTGGACCCGCTGGAGCACCTCCCGCATCCCGCGCTGGCAAAACGTTGATCGCGCCGGGATCTTCTTCCGCGATAAGGCCGAACTGATCCTCGATTCGTTCGCCCTCGACGATGACCCGCCCGTCAACCAACCCGATGAACTGCCCCTGCCAACGCCCGCGGATATCGCCGCTGTGGCGTTCGCCGGCCCGGAATCCGCCCCGCCTCCGGCGGTTCCGCCCGGCGTCCGCGTCGCCCGCCGGGCCGGCAGCGTCGTCGTCACGGACGTGGCCGAATTGGAGATCGATCGGCTCCTCGAGCACCTCGAGACCGTGGAGGCGGCGGTGCGCCGCGACCTGCCGTTCGCCCGCAAATCCACGGCCCCGGTCGTGCTCGTCGTGTTCGCCGACGAAGCCGACTACAAGGCGTTTCCGCCGGCACTGGCGGCTCGGGTCGGAGCCCAGGCCGCACCAGCGCCGGCGTCGGGATTTACCTTTCTCGGCATCGCCACGTCGTCGTGGCATCCGCGATTCGGCACCCTGCGGCCCGTCTACACCCATGAATTCGTTCATGCCCAGCTCTCGGCCGCGCTCCACCTCGACAACCGCAATGAATGGTTCCAGGAAGGCATGGCCACGCGGCAGCAACTGACGTTTCACCCCGAGCCCGGATTTGGCGCCGGGGTGTTGCGGAAACTGGAAGTGGCGGATGCGGACACGCTGCGGACGGTCTGTAACGGTGAAGCGATCCCGCTGGATCGCTACTGGGTGGCGGGCACGGTGTGCCAGATGCTCGCCGAAGAGCCTGACCTGGCTGCCAAGCTGCCGGAACTCGTGGCCGGGATGCAGGACCGCGGCTTGACCGCCCTGGACCCGCTGCTTCCGACGCTCGGCCTGACGTGGGAGCAACTCGACGAACGCTGGCGCGGGTTTTGCCGCCGAACATACGCCACGCCGTGAGCCGCCGGCCGCCGGAGAACCGACCGCCCGCCCTTGCCGCCCCGGTCAGCCACGCGGGTCGTGCCCGGCGAGCAGGGCCGTGAAGGCCGCCTCGTCGAGCACCGTCACCCCGAGCCTGCGGGCGGTCGCGAGCTTGCTCCCCGCCTCGGCACCGGCCACCACGTAGTCGGTCTTCTTCGACACGCTCGACGCCGCCCGGCCACCGGCCCGCCGGATCGCCTCCTCCGCATCCTGCCGGGAAAAGCCCGCCAGCGTCCCGGTGACGACGAGCGTCTTCCCCGTGAGCGGGCCGGCGGCGGTCCGCTCGGCGGCCGGCACGTCGAGCCGGACCCCGGCGGACCGCAGCCCGGCGATCGTGCGCCGGCCGAAGTCGCTCGCCAGCCAGTCGTGGACGCTGGCCGCGATCACCGGTCCGATCTCAGGCACGGCGGCGAGCTCCTCGACCGGAGCCGCCTGCAGGGCGTCGATCGTGGGAAACCGTTCGCAGAGCAGCGCGGCCACGCGCGGCCCGACATGGCGGATGCCGACGGCATTGAGCACGCGGACCAGCCCCCGGTCGCGGCTGGCGGCGATCTGGGCCACGACCGCGGCCGCGGATTTCTCCCCCATCCGCTCCAGCGGCGCGAGCGTCCCGACCGTCAACCCGTAGAGGTCGGCGTAGTCGTTCACCAGCCCGCCGGCGACGAGCTGCTCGACGAGCTTGTCGCCGAGCCCCTCGATGTCCATCGCCCCGCGCGAGGCGAAGAACCGGAGCCGCTCCCGGGAGCGGGCCGGGCAGTCGACGTTGGGGCAGCGGATGTAGACGCCGTCCTCGTCCTTGACGAGCCCGGTGTCGCACTCCGGGCAGCGCCGGGGAAACTCCCATGCCGGCAGCGGCTTCTTCCGCAGGTGCTTCTCGACGCGGACGACGTGCGGGATCACCTTGCCCGCCTTCTCCACGACGAGCACGTCGCCGATGCGGATGTCCTTGCGAACGATCTCGTCGGCGTTGTGGAGGCTCGCCCGGCGGACGGTCGTGCCCGCGAGTTCGACCGGCTCGAGATCGGCGACGGGCGTCACCGTGCCCCCGCGGCCGACCTGCACGCGGATCCCGGTAAGCGTGGTGGTGGCCTCGAACTTCTCGAACTTCCAGGCGATTGCCCAGCGCGGGCTCTTCGCCGTGGCCCCGAGGCGGCGTTGCTGGTCGAAGCGATCGACCTTGACCACGAACCCGTCCACTTCGAAGTCGAGGCCGTGCAGTTCCTCGATCAGTTCGCTGCCCCGCTCGACGAGCGCCGCGAGCGATGAAAAAACCCGGGTCCCCGGGGCCACCGGCAGGCCGGCCTGCGACGCCCAGCCGAGGAGTCCGGTCTGCGACTCCACGCCGAGGCCGGTGGCGTCGCCGACGCCGTGGCAGAAGAACCGCAGCGGCCGGGCGGCGCACTCCCGGGGATCAAGAAGGCGGATGCTGCCGGCGGCCACGTTCCGCGTGTTGGCGAAGGGGGGGAGCCCCTGCCGGGCCTGGGCCTCGTTGAGGGTCACGAGGTCGGAGTTCGTCATGTAGACCTCGCCCCGGATCTCGATCGTCTCCGGGGGCCGGGGGAGGTCGAGCCGCAGCGGCACGCCAAGGATCGTGCGCACGTTGTGGGTGATGTCGTCCCCGCTGACGCCGTTGCCGCGGGTGGCGGCCAGTGCGAGTAGGCCGGCCTCGTAGGTCAGCGACACGGCGACGCCGTCGATCTTCAGTTCCAGCACCCAGCCGATCGGCTCGGGCTCGTGCCCGTCGCCGTGCAGGAGCCGCTCGACCCGCTCCCCCCAGGCCGCGAGGTCGGCGGTGCTGTAGGTGTTGTCGATCGAGAGCATCGGCACACGATGCCGAACCGGCTGCAGCTCGGGCACCGGCTCGTCACCGACCCGCTGCGTCGGGCTGTCGGGCGTGACGAGGTCGGGATGCCGCTCCTCGAGCCTGCGCAGCTCCTCAATGAGTCGGTCGTAGTCGCGGTCGCTGATCTCCGGCGCGGCCTGGACGTAGTACTTTCGGTCGTGGTGCCGGATCTCCGCGCGGAGCCGGGCAATCGTCGCGGCGGCCGCTGCAGTCACGGATCACCGTCCGCCGCTGCGGCTGTCATGGGCCACGGAACCGACCGTGGCGATGGCGAGCACGACGAGTTCGCCGACGAGCAGCGTGGTGCCGTGCCGGTCGATGAACGTGTCGAGCGCCGAGCGGCTGTGCCGGGAGGTCTCCGGACGGACGCCGCGAAGCACGGCCATGCAATAGCACATCGCCGTGAGCGTGAACGCCACCCCCACGGCAGCGAGGAGGATCGAGAACGGGTTGCGCGGAGGACGGGGCATGAGAGCACGGGTTCGAACCGGGAGGATGCTCGCGGAAGTATAGACCGCGCCCGGCAATCGCGTTCGGCACCGTCGTCACGGACATCTCGCCGCTGACGGCGATGCTGCGCCGGCCGGCGACACGCTCGGCATCGGCCGCCGGGCCTGGCGGCCGTTCCCGTCATCCTGCCTGCGCGACGGTCGCAGACGGCACCCGGGTTCGATAGAGGATCACACCGGCGATGACGACGAGGCCGATCGCCGCCGCGTAGCCAGTCGCCGGCATCCCCGTGCCCGGCATCACATGCATGCGCGACGCCGGGGCGACGGCCAAAGTCACGACGCCGTGCATGAGGATCGGGATGGCGAGCGACCGCGTCGCCAGGTAGGCCATGTGCACCACCACACCGACGAGAAAAGCCGGGAGCATGAGCCCGGGATCGAGGCGGACCAGCGCGAACAGGGCCGAGGTCATGAGCACGCCCGGCACCGTCCCGAAACGTTCCACGAGGCCTCCGCCGATGTAGGCCCGAAACCACAACTCCCCGGCGACGATGGTCGGAAGGACGACGATCATCAGGAGCGGCGCGGAGAGCGACCACTGGGACCGTGTGAACTCGCGGCCGCGCTTGCATACCCCCCGCTGTGACGGACTGCCCCCATGTCGACCCTGGCAGCCCGCCCGGAAAACGGATGGCCATTTCTTCAGTCGACGACGACGCCCCGCTCGATGAAGTTCGGCACCGACACCATCTCGGCGATGTGCGCAGGCAACACCCGCACGATGGCGACGAGCACGAGGCACCACGCCACGGCGGCCCACAGGCCGGGTCGCCGTGCCGCCCCGGCCTGATCGGCACCGGCCACGCTGGCCGGCGGTCGGTCTCGGGCTTCCGTGGGAGGAGGCAGGGCAGGAGGCAGGGCAGGAGGTGCCGTGAGCAGGCGTCGAACCAGATCGGTCGCGCCGAGAATCATGCCGATGCCGCCCACCAACCGGAGGATGCCGAACGGTCCGGCAAGCTCCCTCCACGGGGAGAGTTCGGCGGCGAAGCCGACCAGATACAGCGTCGCCGCCAAGACCAGGACCGCCCCCCTCGGACCAAGGCGCGACAGCACCCAGTACACGCCGATCGCCGCGAGCACGGCGCCGAAAACGATGGCGAGAAAGATTGGTTGCGGGATATCCACTGCTGTCTTCCCGGGGCGGCCCCGCGTTCGTCGGCTCAGGCCGCCTGCCGGGCCGCGGCGAGCAGCGATTCGGCGGCGGCGAGCACGCTCGGCACCTCGATGCCGGCCATCGAGCGGAGGTCGGTCTTCCGATCCTCCCAGGCCGGCCGCAGCCCGGCGGGAGGCTCGACGCAGGCGTGGCCGGGACCGTACGGGCCGTTCCGCTCGGCGGGCACCGGACCGAAGAGCCCGACGCACGGCGTGCCCACGGCCGCGGCGAGGTGCAGCGGGCCGGTGTCGGACGAGATGAACAGGCCCGCGAGGCGGCACAGTTCGCCGAGGTCTTGCAGACTCGTCGCCGGCGCCATGATCGCAGCGTCGGCGGCGTCGGCGACGATCCGCTCGGCGGCCGCCCGCTCCGCGTCCCCACCCCAGACGACGATCACCGGCTGGCCATGGAGGCGGCGCATGCCGCGCGCCGTGGCGCTGAACCGGTCGAGCGGCCAGAGCTTGGACCGCCAGCCGGCGCCGGGATTGAGGATCACCGGCCGCTGCGCGAGCCGCTGCGCGGCGAGCCAGTGCTGCATCCGCAGCCGGCTCACCGGCCAGTGCGGCATGGCGAACTCGGCCGGCCGTGCGGGGATGCCGAGCGGCGCGAGGAGTTCGCAGTTGCGGTCCACGACGTGCGTCGCCTGAACCGCGACGCGATGCGTCGCCGCCAGCCACGATCCCTCCCGCGCGTCGGGCCGGGCGGGGCCGATCCGCAGCCGTGCGCCGGACAGCCAGGAGGCGACGCCGCTCTTGAGCAGCCCCTGCAGGTCGAGCGTCACATCGGGGCGGAAGGCCAACAATTGGCGCCGGAGCCCGTGAACGGCCCGGGGCGATTTGAGCCAGCCGCGCGGCAGGCGAAAGATGTGGTCGATGGCCGGGTGGCCGGCGAGCACGTCGGCGGTCCGCCCCTCGACGGCCCAGCCGATGCGGGTCTCGGGGAAGGCCCGCTTGATGGCCACGGCCACCGGCACGCCGTGGATCACGTCGCCGATGGCGGAGAGCTTGACGACGACGATGGAGCGGGGTGCGGGCATCGGCGTGGGAACCGAGGGAGCCGGTGGAGCCGAAAGGATGCTGGAAGGGCCGGTCCCGGGACAAGGCCAATTTCGCGCTTTTTCGGCCCGATGTCGGTCAGGGCAGCCCAGCCAGTTCGCACATCACGGCCGCGGAGACCGCCTCGGGGCAGCTCCAGACGAGAAAGAAGTGGGCCTCGCGCGCCAGCCGCTCGGCAGGGTGGCCGGTGACGAACCCCGCCCCCTTGGAGGCCGTGAGGGCAGCCTGGGCCGCGCGGATGACGAGGCTCGTGGCCGTGGCCCGGAGCCGTTCGCGGCGCGGCTGGTCAGCCCCGACCGTCGCGGCGGCGAGCAGGTCGTGATGCACCGCCCCCAGCTCCGCGTCGAGCCCGATGACGACGGGGGCCAGCGCGGGGCGGGCGGCCGCTTCACGGTGCAGGACCGCCAGGGCGGCGCGGGTGGCACCGATCGCCAGCGCCGTCGTCGCCAGTCCGCCCGTCCGCGGCGGGTCGCCCGCCAGCGCGAGGACTGCTGCCGGTCTCACGCGCTGAAGCCTCACCGCTGCCGTACGGCTGCCGGACAGGGCGAGCATCTCGAACGGCAGATCGATCGTCAGGCCGGCGGCCTGCGCGTTGACGAGGAAAAAACCGCGACCACCCTCGGGCAGCGCAGCGCCGACGACCAGCGTGTCGCAGGCATCGGCGCCGGTCACCCAAGGGCAGGTTCCGTCGAGCTGCCATGCATCTCCGTCGCCGACCGCGGCCAGCGCCGGCCGGCCGTCGTGCTGACGGCTGGTGGTGAGCTGGGCGATGCCCACCGTGGTCCACTCGGCGCCGGCAGCGAGCCGAGGCAGGATCCGGCCGCGCACCGCCGCATCCGCACCGGCGATGACCCGGACCGCCGCCGCCCACTGCGTCAGGGCGAGCGCCGTCGTCAGGCAACGCTCGGCGACCGCCACGAGTGCCGCGTTGATGGCCGGCTCGGAGGCGGCACTGCCGCCGCAATCGGCCGGCACGAATCCTCCGAGCAGCCCGTGTCGGGCCAGCGCCTCGAAGGCACCGCTCCGCCACGGCCCGATGTCGCGCGTGCGGTCGGCAACCGCGTCGAGATCGGCCTGCAGGGCCGCCAACGGTTCCGCGGCGGGCCGGTCCGCGGCGGATGAGAAGATGCTGCACGTGTTCATGTTTGTTCGTAGTATGCCTGCGCACGCCACCCGGCGACACGGGACCACGGCCGGGAGAGGGGCTCGCCCGCCGCCGGCGGGCGGCTATACTCCAGGTCCTTCTGGCAGGCGTCGCACGATCTCCACATCACGTTCTGGAGCCTCATCATGAGCCAGGCAGAAGAACTCTCCGCACGGACCGCCCCCTCGAAGGGCACCGCGGCCCGCGTGAACGGCTCCGTGCTGCCGACGATCCTGCCGCCGCCCCGGCTCGACGAGCTTTCGCCGCAGAACCTGTACGACAAGTGCATGGCGCTGGCCCGGAACCTGTGGTGGAGTTGGCACCCCGAGGTGACCAACATGTTCCGCGAGCTCGACCCGATCCGCTGGCGGCAACTCGATCACAATCCGATCGCGCTCCTTGCAGAGTTCACGCCGGAGCGGCTCGAGGCCCGGGCGGCTGAGCTCGTCCTGTACAGCCGGATCAACCAGGCCTACCGCCGGCTCAAGGAATACCTCGCCGCCGAATCGACCTGGAGCACCGTCAACGCCGGCGTGCTCGGGTCGAAGCCAGTCGTCTATTTTTCAGCCGAGTTCGGCATCCACGAATCGGTGCCGATCTACTCCGGCGGCCTCGGCGTCCTCGCCGGCGACCACATCAAGAGCGCCAGCGGCCTCGGCGTGCCGCTGATCGCCGTCGGCCTGTTCTATGACCAGGGCTACTTCCGCCAGCAACTCGACGTCGACGGCTACCAGCACGAGGAATATCTGCAGTCGCGGGTCGAGACGCTGCCGATCGAGCCGGCGGTCGGGCTCGACGGCCAGCCGATCACCGTGCAAATCGACACCCGCGGCGGGCCGCTGTTCGCCAAGGTCTGGAAGATGGCGGTCGGCCGCGTCAGCCTGTACCTGCTCGACTCCGACGTCGAGGGCAACTCCCCGGAGGACCGCGAACTGACGAGCCGGCTCTACGGCGGCGACACGCGGGTCCGGATCCGCCAGGAACTGATCCTCGGCGTGGGGGGCGTGAAGGCGATCCGGGCGATGGGGATCGTGCCCGGCGTCTACCACCTCAACGAGGGCCACTCCGTCTTCGCCACGCTGGAGGCGGTCCGCGGCCGGATGGAGCGGGACGGCTACCCGTTCGACGACGCCGCCCGCCGTGTCGCCCGGCAGACGGTGTTCACGACGCACACGCCCGTGCCGGCCGGCCACGACCGGTTCGACAACCACCAGATCGAGGAGCACCTCGGGCCGACCCGCGACGCCCTCGGCATCTCCCACGACCACCTCATGGGCCTCGGCCGGGTCGAACCCCACAACAACACCGAACCGTTTTGCATGACGGTGCTCGGCCTGAAGATGTCGCGCCGCGCCAACGCCGTCAGCGCCCTCCACGGCCACGTCAGCCGGCGGATGTGGGCGAGCCTCTGGCCTTACCGCGTCGAGGAGGAGGTGCCGATCGGCCACATCACCAACGGCGTCCACGTGCCGAGCTGGCTGTCGTGGCAGATGCTCCAGCTCTATGACCGCCTGTTCCCCGCCAACTGGTTCCGCCGCATGGGCGAGCCCGACATCTGGCAGAAGATCCACGAGTGCGATCCCGGCGAACTCTGGGAGACGCACTACGCCCTCAAGAACCTGCTCCTGCAGTTCGTCCGGCGCCGGCTGGCCCGGCAGTGCCGGCGGCGCGGCGAGTGCGACGAGGCGATCGAGCAGGCCCGCACGCTCCTCGACCCGAATGTTCTCACGATCGGCTTCGCCCGCCGCTTCGCCACCTACAAGCGGGCCGACCTGCTCCTCGCCGAGGTCGACCGGCTGCACGGCCTGGTCACCGACCGCGACCGGCCGATCCAGGTGATCTACGCCGGCAAGGCCCACCCCGCCGATGAGCCGGGCAAGGCCCTGATCCGCAAGATCGCCAACCTCCGCCACGACGCCCGCTTCGCCGGCCGCGTGGTGTTCGTCGAGGATTACGACATCAACGTCGCCCGGCACCTCGTCCAGGGCGTCGATGTCTGGCTCAACAACCCGCGTCGGCCCCTCGAGGCCTCGGGCACGAGCGGCCAGAAGGTCGTGCTCAACGGCGGCCTCAACTGCTCGATCCTCGACGGCTGGTGGGCGGAGGCCTTCGACGGCCGCAACGGCTTTGCCATCGGCCGCGGCGAGACGCACTTCCGCGACGAGATCACCGACGGTCGCGACGGCGAGGCGCTGTTCAAGGTCCTCGAGCAGGAGGTGATCCCGCTGTTCTACGACCGCGACGCCGACGGCCTGCCGCGGGCCTGGATCCGGATGATGATGAACTCCATCAGTTCGCTGGCCTGGCGGTTCAGCGCCCACCGCATGGTGATGGATTACGCCCGCTCGTGTTACGTCCCTGCCGCCGGCGGCCTGTCGTGCGACATGACGACCCGCTGACGCGCTGGACGGTACGGGTCGTCTTGCGGCGGCAGCCCGCAGGCGACCGGGATGGTCAGGCGGCGGCGACGAGGCCCCGCGGAAAGATGAGCCATGCTGCGTTGCCGGTGATGAGCCGCTGCGTCACCACCGCGGCCCGGTAGCCAAAAAAAAGCGGCTGCACCTGCCCGCCAGGCGATGCCTGCAGGATCGCCGAACGCACGCGGTCCACGGCTCGCAGAAACCCGCGCACCTCCGACTCGGAGATGTTGGTCTTCACCTCGCAGAGCACGACCACGGGCCGGCCGGCGATCGTGCCCCGCAGGACGGCATCGAATTCGAACTCCTTGCCGTCCACCACGAACGACTCCGAACCGCACGAGTCCAGCACGAAACCAAACCGCTCGCCCAGCACCTCGGGGATCCGCTCACAGGCATATGCCTCCAGGTTACCTCCGGCCGTCGCCGCCAACCCGCCCACCTGCTTCGCGAGATCCTTCATCGAATGCCCGAGTGTGTTCACGGTGGTAGTCAGTTCCGTGACCACATGCTCAACGCGTCGCATGGAGTGGGTAAGCTCCTCCACACGTTGCTCCGTACGCTGCTGGGCTACGGCAAGCTCCTCCACACGCTGCTCCGTGCGCTGCTGGGCCGCGGCAAGCCCCTGCTGCGAATCCGCAAGCCGCTCCACCGCACCGCGAAGTTCCGCGAAGTCGTTTCGCGTGACAAGTTGGTCGTGCATTTCCACGTGAAGGCTCGCGATCAAGTCCGCCTGCGATGGCGTGAAGGCCGACTGCAGCCGGCTCCGGATTTCCGTCAAGCTCACCATGAGTTTCCACTCCTGCGCCTCTCAATGCAACGACCGACCGCTCCCCTGCCGCCGGCCACCATGAATTGATATACAGATGTATATATGTCTTCTGCAGAGGGGCGTCAAGCCCGCAGCCCCCCGAAGGGCGGCGCGGTCACTCTCCCGGATCCTCCAGTGCCCGCTTGCCGCGGAGCAGGTGGTGGTAGTGCTGGGCGAAGCGGTGGGCCTCGTCGCGGACATACTCCAGGAGCCGCAGGGCGTAGGAGTCTCGCGACAGTCGCAAGGGCTCGCTCCTTCCCGGCAGAAAAATCTCCTCCTCGCGCTTGGCCAGCGAGATGATGCACGGCGGCGTCACGCCCAGGCTCTCCAGGGCGTCGAGGGCCGCCGACAACTGTCCCTTGCCGCCGTCGACGAGAAAGATGTCGGGCAGCGACGCCCCTTCGCGGACGAGCCGGGAGAACCGCCGGGCGACCACCTCGTGGATGCTCTTGAAGTCGTCGATCCCCGGCACCGTCCTGATCCGATAGCGCTTGTAGCCGGGCTTGAAGGGAAGCCCGTCGATGAACTGCACGAGGCTCGCCACCGTCTCGTTGCCGGCGAGGTGGGCGATGTCGACCCCCTCGATGACCCGCGGCGGCGATCCCAGCCCGAGCACCTTCGCCAGCCCGGCGAGCCCCTTCTTCGGGTCGACGAGAAACACCTCCGGCTGGACGTGCTCTTCCAGGTCGCCGCGCTGATCGAGCGTCTGGAGGAGCCGGATCTCGTCGCGCAGCCGGGCCGCCCGCTCGAACTCCAACCGTGACGAGGCCTCGAGCATCTCGGCCTGCATCTCGGCGAGCAGCTGCTTCTTGCCGCCGTCGAGAAACGTCTTCAGCCGGTTGATGTCGCGCCGGTAGTCTTCGCGGGAGATGCGCAGGTTGCAGGGGGCGGTGCACTGGTCGATCGAGGCCAGCAGGCAAGGACGGAACCAGCGCCACTGCGGGTCGTCGGCGTCGATGTCGAGCGTGCAGGTGCGGAATTTGAAGATC
The DNA here is from genome assembly GCA_014192425.1 of Planctomycetia bacterium. Classification (NCBI taxonomy): domain Bacteria; kingdom Pseudomonadati; phylum Planctomycetota; class Planctomycetia; species Planctomycetia bacterium. The sequence continues at coordinate 230,678 of BJHK01000005.1, forward strand.
CGCTGCAGGACGACGATCGCCCCGCGCAGGCTGCCGGCGCTCGTGAACGGACCGTACAGCCTGACCCCCTTCTGCCTGGGCGTCCGCGTGAACTCGACCCGCGGGTAGTCCTCGTGGGTGGTGATCTGCAGGTAGGGAAACGTCTTGTCGTCCTTGAGGTCGGAGTTGAACCGCGGCTGCACGTCCTTGACGAGCCGGCTCTCGAGCAGGAGCGCGTCGACCTCGCTCTCCGCCTCCAGGTAATCAATGTCGCGGATCTCGCGGACGAGGTCGGCGGTCCGCCGGTCCTCGGCGGCCGCCTTGAGGAAGTAGCTGCCGGCACGGGCGCGGAGGTTCTTCGCCTTGCCGACGTAGATCACCCGGCCGGCGGCATCCTTCATCAGGTAGACGCCGGGCGTCTGCGGGAACGTCCGCACCTTCGCGGCGGCCTGCGAGCGATCGCGGGACGCCGCGGCGGCATCGGTGTCTGCGGGCGTGGTCTCTCCAGCGCCGGGAATCTCCGCTTCGTTCATGCCCCGATTGTAGGCAGGCCCGCGGGGGTGCTACACGCCGGCGAGACGGCGCAGATCCGCCTCCATGGCATCGAGCCGGGCCGCGAGCGTTGCCTTCACCGCCGGCAGGTCCGCCGGGCTGCACGGCTCCGCCACCACAGACAGGTAGAACTTGATCTTCGGCTCCGTGCCGCTCGGCCGGGCGGCGACGGCGGTGCCGAGCGGCGGGAAGCGGCCGGCGGGAAGCGGCGCGGCCGGCGGCGCGGCAGCGTCCCCCGCGAGGTCGAAGATCACGAGGTCGCTCGTGACGCCCTCGTAGGCCGCGGGCTCGGCGCCCGGCGTCCACGTCGTCAGGCTCGCCTGGTCGCGGGTCCGGACGACGTCGCGGCCGCCGAGGCTCCGCGGCGGCCGGGCCCGCAGCGTCCCCATGATCTCGCGCATCCGATCCATGCCACTCGCCCCGGGGAGCATCACCGACACCTGCCGCTCCAGGTGGCAGCCGTGCGTGCAAAACAGCTCGTCGAGCAGCTCGTGCGGCGTTCGCCCCGCCGCCGCGAGCTCGGCCGTGAGTTCGGCCATCAGCAGGGCCGCCACGCTCGCGTCCTTGTCGCGGACATGCGTGCCGGCGAGGTAGCCGTGCGACTCCTCGGCGCCGAACACGAATCCCGCGGGGCCGTGCCGGTCGACCGCGGAGCAGATCCACTTGAAGCCGACGAGCTGCGTGTCGTCGACCGTGAGCCCGTGGTGCTCGGCGATCCGGCGCAACAGGCCGGTCGTGACGAGTGTCGTCACGGCGTAGTCGCCGGGCCGGGACGCGCCGCGGGCCTTGCGGGCGGCGATCGCCCGAACGCAGAGCAGGGCGCAAAGCTGGTTGCCGGTGAACGTCCGCCACTCCGCCCCGGGGCTGCGCGTCAGCGGCGCCGCAGCGCCGAGCCGGTCGCAGTCGGGATCGCTGGCGAGCACGAGGTCGTCGCCGCGCTCCCGGGCCTCGGCGATCGGGCCCGCGAGGACCGCGGGATTCTCCGGGTTCGCCACGTGGCCGGGGACATTGGGAAAATCTCCGTCGGGAGCCTCGTGGGGGGCGAAGACCCGGAGCCGGTCGAAGCCGGCCCCGCGCAGCACCGGCACGACGGCGCTGGCGCCGACGCCGTGCAGCGGCGAGTAGAGGATCGAGATCCCGCGCGGCCCGGAGGCCGACTGGGCGAGGACGGCGGCCACGAAGGCGGGATCGATTTCCTCCTCGACGAACCGCACGCGGCCCGCGGCGACGCCGGCGTCGAACGCCTCGCGGTGCACCGTCTCCACCCGCATCACCCGATCGATGATCCCCTTGTCGTGAGGCGGCAGCACCTGCACGCCCCCGCTCCAGTAGACCTTGACGGCATTGTCGCTGGGAGGATTGTGGCTGGCCGTCACCATGATGCCGCAGGTGCTCCCCGTGTGCCGGACCGCGAACGACAGTTCCGGCGTGCTGCGGAAGCCGCGCAGGAAGAAGATGCGGAAGCCGGCCGCGAGCAGGACCTCGGCGCACAGCCGGGCGAAGTGCTCCGAGCGGTGCCGCGTGTCGTAGGCGATCGCACAGGAGGGCGTCTCCCCCGGCCGCAGGATGCTCCGCACGTAGTCGGCCAGACCCTGCGCGCTTTCGCCGATCGTCCGGTCGTTGATCGCATTCGAGCCGACCGGGTACATCGTGCCACGCCGGCCGCCGGTGCCGAAGGGGATCACCGTCCAGTAGACGTCGTCGAGTTCCTTCCACAACTCCGGCTCCGCGGCACAGCGATCGATCCGCGCGGCGAGTTCGGCGGCAAACTCCGCGTACCGCGGCTGTGCGAGCCAGTCGCGCATCGTGGTCGCCGAGTGCTCGGTGATCCGGCCGGCGGCACGGGCGGCGGCGAGCGCGGCAAGGCGGTCGGGACTGGCGGCGGTCATGGAAGTCCTGCTGTCGAGGAAGCGAAGGCCCGGCCCCCGCAACGGGGCGGATGCGGGCCGCGTGACCGCCCTTTATACTGCCCGCCCCATGTCCGTCACCGCCACCGACTCCGAGCCGCTGATCGTGAGTGTGTCGGGGCTGCGCGGTGTCGTCGGGGGCGCACTCACCGCCGACGTCGCCGTCCGCTACGTGGCCGCGTTCGCCGCCACGCTCCCCCCCGGCCCGATCGTCATCGGCCGCGACGGCCGGTCGAGCGGCCCCGCCCTGTCGGCCGCGATCGTCGAGCACCTCGTCGCCGTCGGCCGCGACGTCATCGACTGCGGCCCCGCGGCGACGCCGACGGTCGGCATCGTGGTCCGTGAGCGGGCCACCGCCGGTGGCATCCAAATCTCCGCCAGCCACAACCCGGCCAAGTACAACGGCCTCAAACTGTTCTCCGCGGCAGGCCGCGTCCTCCCCGCGGCGGCGGGCCGCGAGGTGCTCGCCCGCTACGAGGCGGGCCCGACGCCGCCGGCGCCGTCCAACCGGCGTGGCACGATCGAGCGGTTCGACGGCAGCACCGCCCACGTCCGGCTCGTGGCGGCGACGGTGGACGTGGCGGCGATCCGTCGTCACCGGCCCCGCGTCTGGCTCGACTCCGGCCACGGCGCCGGCAGCTGTGTCGCCCGGCCGCTGCTCGCCCACCTCGGCTGCGACCTCGTACTCGAGGGGGGCGAGCCCGACGGCCTCTTTGCCCATCTCCCCGAGCCGACGGCGGAAAACCTCGCCGGGCTCCTGCCGCAGATCACTGCGGTGGGCGCAGACATCGGCTTCTTCCAGGATCCAGACGCCGACCGGCTGGCGATCGCCACGGCCGCGGGACGCTACATCGGCGAGGAGGCGACGCTCGCGCTGGCGGTCGAGGGCGTGCTCGCCAAGACGCCCGGTCCGGTGGTGGTCAACTGCTCGACCAGCGGCATGACCGGGATGATCGCCGCCCGGCACGGCGTCCCCTGCCACGTCTCCGCGGTCGGCGAGGCCAACGTCGTCGACCGGATGCTGGCCACCGGCGCGGTCATCGGCGGCGAGGGGAACGGCGGCGTCATCGACCCGCGTGTCGTGCTCGTCCGCGACAGCTTCGTGGCCATGGCCCTCGTGCTCGATCGGATGTGCGCGGGCACGATGCTCACGAGCATCGATGAACTGGCCCGGGCGCTGCCGCACCTTGTCATGAAGAAGACGAAGCTCGATCTCGCTCCCGGCCTGCGCGGGCCGGCGCTCGTCGCGGGCCTCGACCGGATCGCGGCCGCGTTCCCGGCGGCCCGGGCCGACCGGCTCGACGGCCTGCGGCTCGACTGGCCGGGAGGCTGGCTGCTCGTGCGGTCGAGCAACACCGAGCCGATCGTGCGGCTTGTCGCCGAGGCGAAGACCGGGGCAGACGTGGACGAGGCCCTCGGCCGGGCCGCCGCGGCCCTCGTGGGCTGAGACGGGCGGCCCCGGAACGCACCACGCGCGGCTTGACAGGTCCGCCACCAGACGCGACCCTGCACCCCTCGACTGGGTG